>JBNKHS010000167.1:0-8945 GCA_050290485.1 Promineifilaceae bacterium (SeqCode)
CGTTGTTCTTCGAATTGTACACACCAATTTTGCCAAAACGTGATAAGGTCAAAATCAGTTTGCCTGCTAAATGATTCATCTAAGCGTCGGGTGGCATCAATTTTCGATACGCGCTTGGCATGGAAACGGCCGTTTCGTGCATACACCACATACCAAACACCCGCTTTAGCAACCAAACCGTAAGGTTCAACAAGCTGTTCGACACGCACTTGTGGCGCATAAGGGACATGATAAATAATATGCAAAAGTTGATCTTGCCAAACCGCCTGCTGAATAGTCGGAAGATGTGTAATTGACTCGCCGTCCTGAAACCACCATTTGGCATCAAGATGAATCCGTTGCCGAATGTAAGCTTCATTCTGACGTTGAACAGCAGGCAAAGTTGATGTGACTTTAAGTAAAGCAGACCGTAACTCTTGACTCACACCCAAATCAGCCAAAGGAGCAGGTATTGTCAACATGAATAAAGCACGTACTTCTTCTTCATTCATCCCCGTCAGAGAGGTTCGATAACTATCTAGCAACGCATAACCGCCCTTAACTCCTGTTTCCGCATAAATGGGCACACCCGCTAAAGAAAGGGCTTCAACATCTCGATAAATTGTCCGCTCAGACACCTCTAGCGCTTTGGCTAAAGCAGAAGCGGACATTTTCCCTCGAGACTGCAACAACAATAAGAGTGACAACAGTCGATCCGCACGCATATTGCCATTTTACCATGAAACACTGACACAAGATGTCAGTGTTTCATTTTACAATTTAGTTATCAAAACAATAAAGTAAAGGAGTCAGCAAATGAACGAACATGACGTACGAATTGTTAATTTAGAATCAATGCATATCGCCGCTGCCATAGGCTTTGGCCACGAGCCCGAAGGTATTGCCTGGGACAAGATTTTAGCTTTTGTCAGCGCCAACAATTTAACGGATAAAAAAAACACCCGATATTTTGGCTTTAACAATCCGAACCCTTCTGCTGGTAGTCCGAATTATGGGTATGAACAATGGGTTACGGTTCCACAGGGGACAGTAGGCACAGATGATGTTGAAATCAAAGATTTTTCAGGAGGGCTTTATGCAGTTCTGCGTTGTCAAGGCATCGACAACATTGGTCATAGCTGGCAACAGCTTGTAAGCTGGGCGGAAAACAGTCAATATCATCAAGGACATCATCAATGGCTAGAAGAAGTATTGACCCCACCACCAACGCCGGAAGCAGACTTTGTACTTGATTTATATATGCCAATAACTGAATAAGAAAAATAGAATACGTAAAGTAAGAACAGGGTCATTGCTGATAATTAGTCAGTAATGACCCTGTTCTTATTTATGCAAAGCAGTTGCATTATCTTTCGTGCCAGGCGGTTAAAACGGCCGTTTCTTTCTCTGCATCCAATCCAGCACGCCACTTCCTCTCAGGATCTCGTTGCGATGCCCATGCAACCGTATCCCGTATCGTCTCATCCATCGGGCGGAAAGTTAGCCCAGCCTCAATTGCCCGCGAACAATCAATGCGCATAAATCCCACCGTATTCTCATCAGTAGAAGGTATCCATAGTGGCAACTCCATCCATGGCCCCACTTCTTTTTCAACCAAAAATGATTCATCTACCCAGCAAATCGTCGAGTCATTGGCGGCGGCAGATTGGAAAGCTGAAAACAAGGTGCCTATTGATATTGCTTCTTCTGGACCAGTCGCATTAAATACACCTGCTGTGCGATTTTGCGCAAGGCGCACAATCCAACTCCCTAAGTCGCGCCCATCTACAAATTGAACGGGTAAGTCTGGATTGCTAGGAGCCAAAATCTCCCCGCCCCGTTGAAAACGCATGGCCCAATAAGTAAACCGATCTGAGGGATCGTAAGGACCGACAATGAGTCCTGCGCGAATATGTGCAGCACGACCGGGGAAGTAACGTTCAGCAGCTTGCTCGCATAACGCTTTTAAAGGACCATAGGTTTCGCCCGTCACCTCTTCAACAGATTCATCTTCAAGGATACCGACTGGGGCAGTTTCATCTAAGCCTGCCGTTCTGGTATCTGTATAAACCGATATACTGGACACGAAGGTGTAATGTTCCGCCGCGTCCGCCAACAATTTAGCAGAATCAGCAACAAGGCGCGGAATATACCCGCACGTATCAATAACAACATCCCATTTACGGCCGTTTAAAGCTGACAAATCTCCATCCCGATCCCCCTTGAGTCTCTCGATTTCTGGATATGAATCTGGATTCGTTTTTCCGCGATTAAACAGGGTAACTTCATGGTTAGCTGTCAAAGCAGAATCAATAATGTGTCGACCCAAAAATAATGGGCCTCCTAAAAGCAAAATTTTCATATCTTTATCCTTTTGTTTGAACAACAAAACAACTAATATCTTATACGCTTTCGCCTGTGTGTCTAATCATCATCAATTCAAAGTGTTGGATGATGGTCTAAACGTTTATATACTTTTTCCATGAACCACAATGATCATGTCAACTTATTACGCAATGGGATCCACGTTCCGTATGGCACGTGGGCCGATCTCGGTGCAGGGCGTGGTGCCTTTACGTTAGCATTGGCTGATTTGTTGCAAGCCAACAGCACAATTTATGCCATCGACAAAAAGGCCAACGATCTACATCATTTGCAACAAAATATGGCGAACACTTTCCCTAATATTAATCTGCAATTATTGTTAGCTGATTTCAGTCAGGGGCTTAACATACCCCCCTTAGATGGGATTGTAATGGCTAACTCGCTTCATTTCCTCGCGAACAAAGCGTCTTTTCTAACCCAAATGCGGGGATGGTTAAAGCCAAACGGCCGTTTTCTGTTAGTCGAATATAATGTGGATAAAGGAAATCATTGGGTTCCCTATCCCATTTCCTTTACACGTTGGCAACAACAAGCCGCACATTATGGGTTTCAAAAAACTGAATTACTCGCCAAGCACCCCAGCCGCTTTCTTGGCGAAATTTACGCCGCCGCCAGTTGGTAAATTGGGAGGCTACATTGCTTCTTGAGATTGACTAAGTCCTTGACGCAGCAAAGAAGCTAGCTGCTGCAAATTGGGGGGCTTATTCAGCCAGCCAGTGACATGCAAGTGACGCATCTTTTCTAAATCATCCTCCAAAACATACCCTGTTAAAATAACGACAGGAAGTGCATGGCCCTGTTCCCTAATAAACGAAACCATCTCCAATCCTGTCATTTCGGGCATGAGCATGTCGGTTAACACCAAGGCGATAGAAGAATCTGGTTGTTGGATGTACTCAATTGCTTTACGGCCGTTTTCGGCCACAATTGTTTGATAGTTTAATATGTCTAGCGCTGTAACAATCGCATCTCGTGTAGGTTCATCATCTTCAACAACCAATATAATCTCCCCATCTCCTCCTTTAACATCATTAACCCCCCAATCTTGCTTTTCCTCTTCTTTCTCCGCTAACAAAGGTAGATAAATAGTAAACTTTGTCCCATAGTTGATCTCACTTTCCAAGGTAATAAAGCCATCATGTTGGGTAACGATACCATATACCTGAGCCAACCCCAATCCCGTGCCCTTACCAGGAGGTTTGGTCGTAAAAAATGGTTCAAATACACGAGCCACATCTGCCTCGACAATACCAATCCCTGTATCCATAACTTCAATTTGAATCCAGTTGCCAGCTCGCATATTGGCCATAGGACGTGTAGCACTAGGTGAAAACGCTTTATGAGTGATGGCAAAAGAAAGTGTCCCGCCATCAGGCATCGCATCGCGGGCGTTAACTGCTAAATTCATAAATAGTTGTTGAAAGCGGGTCGGATCAATATCAGCAATGTATATCTCACGATCATGTGTCAGTTGCAGTTCTATATTTTCGGGCAAGGTGCGTCGAAACAGAGCCAGCAGATCCCGAAGAGAACGTAAAACGTTCATTGGATTACGCTGTAAGGGAGATTGACGACCAAAATCTAAAATTTGTTGGGTTAGCTGTGTTGCCCGTTCTGTTTGGCGTGTGATTGTATCTAAATATTTTTGATTTTTAGGGGAATCATCAGCTAATGTTCTTTGTAACAAATCAGCATATAAAGTGATACTCGAAAGAATGTTATTGAAATCATGCGCAATACCTGCGGCCAATTGCCCAACTGCAGCCAATCGCTCCTGCCCCTGCACCTGCCTTTCCAACAAAACGCGGTTCGTAATATCTTCTATCGATAATAGTATTCGTGCCCAGCTCTCCTCATTACCAGGGACAACTGCCAAACGAAAATAAGTATAAATTATGTTCCCGCTCTCTTGTCTTAATGTTGATTCTGCCTCAAAATAGGTATCTCCATTGGCAAGGGCAACCAATTCCCGTCGAAACACATCATGTTCATCTTCAGCGAGAAAGCGATCCAACCCTGTAATCAGTTCTTCTTCTTTAAATTGTGTTGTATCTATAACCGCCTGGTTGACGCCAATAATCTTCACCCTACGAGCACATTCATGTAAAACTGCAGGATTGGTCGCGAGATAGCTATCTAAATCGGTAACCCCTTGCGCTGCTAAATGATCTAAATACTCTTTCACTGCTGAAAAATCTTCTTCAAAAAGCATAATCGGCACATAATTAAACATACTTTCGTATCGTGCCTGGCTTTGTTCTAAGATCACAAAAGAGTTTTGCAGCTGCTCCGCCATTTGATTAAAGGTGTTGGCCAATAAGCCAAATTCATCCTCGCGTTCATCCACTGGCACACGTGCGTCCCACTCCCCCGCAGAAAAGGCAACAGCAACATCGCGTAATTGCAGCAAAGGACGGGTTACCCACCGCGTCGTCATAATGCCAATCGAAACCGCCCCCACAAGTGCAATAATAATCATAAAAATGGTAATTCGATTATTCGCTTGAATTTCTGACATAAAATCAGAAGCAGGCACAATAAGGACAACTAGCCAATCAAGACCATATTTGTCTCTTTTAGGGGTTACGCGCACATGATACTCTTGCCCATTAATCGGTATTGTTAAATTTTCGGCGTCTTGAATTGTATTCAAATTGCCATAGATATTTTTTAGAGCAACGGCCGTTTCCCGCTCCACCAAATCTTCACTTTCAGAAACATAGAGACGAGAGAGTTGCTCGTCTACCAATCGTGAAATCGATGCGCCACTAGAAGTTGAAACAAACATCCCTTCCCGATCCATAATGAAGGTTTGACCATGTTCCCCAATATTCAAACCGGTCAAAAAATCGTTTACTTGTTCAAATTGGAAGGCGCTCCCAAGTACACCTAAAGGTTCTCCATCTTTGCTATAAACCGGTTGTCCAGCCGTAATAACAAGCATCTCCGTTTCAAAGTCAAGATAAATCGAGCTCCAATGAGGCCGTCCAAGCGCCAATGCCTCTGTATACCAACTCCGTTGTCGTGGGTCATAGTCAGCAGCCCCGGTCACAAACTCACCGGGAAGGCCGTCCTGATTGGGCAAGTAATAATTTAAGCTTTGATTGGTCCTTTCACTTGCTAACATCACTTCTAAGCCGGCGTCAGATAAACGGCGAGCCCCAACCATAACGCCCTCTTCTGTACCAAAAAAAGTTGCATTTAAATCTTCAAGTAATTTCAAATTTTGCCAAAAGTACGGTATTAATAGTTCAGTCTGTTCACTGCCTATCTGTTCTAACTCAATTGTATTCGCCTGTGCCTGATTTAATAGATGCGGAGCTGTTAAATATTGATCGAGACGATCTTCAATACGTAAAGATATTTCATCTTGCAACTCCGAAATTAAGCTGTTCACAGCTTCTTGTCCATTGCGAAAAGATATATAACCCACAATCCCAACAATTAGCACAATTTGAAATACAAAAGGAACAATAAAAATCACCTGTAAAGGCACTTTGCCCATTAAGCGGAGCATTTTATATTTGATGTGCATATAACTTCACCTATTGTTATCTATTATTTTCTTTCATTACTGTGGAAAATCTGGACATCACTGGTGATTAAGTGGGTCACAGTTTAAGATTAAAACATAAAAAACTGTAACACCTCAAGATTCGGCAATTCCTGTTACTGAATTTTCTCTAAATACAGACTACCAAAAATTTATACGGAATATGCCCACAAGATAGATACTATTTTTTTGACTACTTATACGTTGAATTTATTCATTATACTTTATTGTAATCTCTTAGCTTTTGGCAATAGGGCAACTATACTCCCTAGATAAACAATGCAGAGTGATTTCTATACTTGCCATAGATTTGTTCAACTGGTATCTTAATAAGATGAAATCAGTTATGTAAAATTAATGGAAGTAAATCATGCTCGACATCCTCGATGATTATTACAATTTAGAAGAGTTCCGTGAGCTCTGCTTTGACTTAAGTGTGGACTACGACAATCTAGGTGGTGAGGGCAAACGTAACAAAGCACGAGAATTGTTGTTACTGATTTACAGACAAAATCGTTTAGATGAATTGTTAGCAATCGTTGCTACAGATCGACCAAATACACCACTCCCTGATTCAGCAACCCTCCACAAACAGGCAAAAACGTGGCGCAAGGTATCGACACGGTCAGAGCGTATTCGGCAAACCCTTGTGCACAATGTACGTTCTGTTTGGATTGATGGTGTTTTGCATCGTGCCAATGATGTTTTGTTGTCGCTCGATCTTGCATACACCCCTGATGCCATTCAACGAGACATTCCTGTTATGCTCCAAGGTGAGGCAGAGACAGAAACGGCCGTAAATCAATCACTGCTCGAAATTTTCCAAGAACATGGCCATCGTTTACTCATTTTAGGGGAGCCCGGCAGCGGCAAAACCTTCACCTTGTTACAACTTGCCGACGAACTCCTTGATCTTGCCGATCAAGATTTAGTCAATCCCATTCCCGTCATTTTAAACTTGTCGTCATGGGCATTGGCCAGAAAACCATTACCCGATTGGATCGCCGAAGAAATGCTCATCCAATACCAGGTAGCACGTAAAATCACCAAAACGTGGCTGCAAGACGATGAACTTCTCTTACTATTAGATGGACTAGACGAGGTTGATGAACTGCGTCGCAACGATTGTCTCTTGGCAATCAACACCTTTATGGCCGAGCATCAAGCTGAATTGGTGGTCTGTAGTCGTATCCACGATTATCAACAGCTCAAAGACAAATTGAATGTTTCTACGGCTGTCCGTATTCAACCATTAACTGATGACGAAATCAGCCGCTATCTCAATCAACCGGGACTTAAATTACAAAGCGTCCTCTCCACCGACTCCCATTTGTATGAGTTGGCGCGTTCTCCTCTGATGCTGACAGTCATGACCTTAGCGTACCAAGATCTTTCCGAGGAAGAGCTCGCCCCGTTAGACACCCCTGAGGAAAGACGACAGCATCTCTTTAGCAAATATGTGGAGCAGGTGTTCAAAAGACGGCCGTTAGACGAGCTCAACGACAAAGTCAAATGGCTTGCCCATTTAGGCAATGGAATGTCCCAAACAAGGCAATCTATCTTTTATATTGAAAAGCTACAACCTGCATGGCTACCGTCTATTCGCTGGTATCTTGCCCTCATTTGGGCGATCAGCGGATTTGCCTTTGGTGTAATTTGGGGTTTTGCTGCAGCATTGAGATTTGGTAACCATCTAGGGTGGATTGTCATGCTCAGTTCTGGTCTGATTCTTAGTTTGGTGATGGGGCTGCTCGTCGGTCTTGTTGCCGGGCCGATTGGTTTTCTTGGCTCCTTCGTTAAAGACAGACGGATTCGGTCCATTACCTTTTTTATATTGATTCTAGTGGTTCTCACCATCATCGGTTATTTATACATCGAACTCATTGATGGCATTTTTGTTGGCCTACTTTTAGGACTTATTGGCATCATCCTATCTTTCGATCTCGATGTTGAACCTGTAGAGGTGCTCCAATTCGCCATTCCCCCGTGGCGCAGTTGGGTCACTCGCTTTATTTTCGGTGCCATCCTTGGGTTAGGCATCTGGCTGACAACTGCCTATGGCAGCAAAACAGCGGGAACACCTCTCGTCGCATTTGTCGTCACTTTGCTGGGAGGATTATGCGGATTAGCTATCGCCTGTGTTCAGCCTCGTGAAATAGAACAAAAAATGAAACCAAATCAAGGGATAAAAAGTTCAGCCAAAAACGCAACTTACATGCTTATCTCTGGTAGTATTTTGTTTGGTTTAGCAGGTGGCTTGGCCAATCGTTTATTTTATACGCCCTTCGGGCAACAAGGCGATTTTGCGATGCTGGCATTATGGTTTGGGTTACCAATCATCTTCCTTGTTTATGGTGGATTGACGGTCATTAAACATTACACCCTCCGTATTTTGCTCGCTCGTCAAGGTACTTTACCTTTAAACCTCGATGCTTTCCTCGAAACAATGTCTGATCGCATCATTCTGCGCAAAGTAGGTGGCGGATACATTTTTATCCATCGCTATTTAATGGAATATTTTGCCAGCCTAGATGATCAGCACTTGTAAGCTAAAGCAAACTTCTCCTCATTTAGAGGCCGAACGTCTGTTTTAGGTGCTCGTTTAGAAAAATCCCTTGTGGATCCATCGTTTCCCGCTTTTGCAAAAATTCAGTTGCTTTGGGGTAACGTGCTTGCACATCTTCTGGCGTAAAGTTGTGTCGCTTGCCCCAATGGGGACGGCCGTTAAATTTCTTAAATATCCCTTCCATTGCCGCAAAATATTCCTGATAAGGCATCCCCTTGTACATATGCACCGCAAGATAAGCTGATTCACGCTGATAAGCAGGGCTCAACCAAATCTCATCAGCAGCCACAAAACGGCATTCAATCGGGAAATTAACCGCGAATTGATGCTTGGCAGTGGTCGCTTCAATTTCTCGAACACAATCAGTAAAAGCTTCCGCAGGAATGTTGTATTCCATCTCTTCAAAACGCACCGTACGTGTCGCGGCAAATACATCATGGCTGTGATTTACTTTTTCCACCT
>JBNKHS010000168.1:0-8941 GCA_050290485.1 Promineifilaceae bacterium (SeqCode)
GCCTGCATGTTCTGCAATCGCTGCTGCCAATTTAACGTCAGGAGAGGTAAAGTCGTCGCCACCTAGCTTGTTAAATAATCCTAATACGGCCGTTTCTGCTCCACGCAGATGAATCGGAACAAGGAGCAAATTCTTCACACGACTCTCAACAGTCGCGTCCTGACTCCACATGTACTCCTGCCTGGTTGCCTGAATCTCTTGAATAAACCCATTTAACGTGTCTAAATCAATAAGAGGGTCTGGATAAAAGCAAATCAAGGGTGTACGGTCCTTCATTTTGACAAAAAACACAGATCCTTCGACCTTGGCTAAACGTGCTGTTTCTAAAGCCAACGTCTCTAACAATAGTTCCGTATCTAAAAAGTTACGTGTCGCTTGAGTTAAGCCATATAACGCCAAAAGTTGATCGCGCGTATCGATTAACTCTTCAGCCATATTGTTTAATTCATGTTCCATGCGCACCAAATGCTGCACAATATCTGCTTCGGCCTTGAGCCGTTCCTGTGCAGTGGGTGAATTCACCCCTGTGACACGTAACTCGCCCACCATTTGCCCGTTTACCCAAATCGGTTCCGTCAAATAATCGGTATGATCTGTGGGCAATGAGGGCCAAACTTCAACAGGCGTATCATCAGACCACATAGCAAACGATGTCGCACCTGAAGCCAGCCAATCGTTCGCTAATGCTGTTAATTGTGCCCGATGTGCCATTAATATAGAATCCAACATAATTTTGATGTTTACCTTATAAAAGGTGCTGTGCCCTTGTTTCGATTCATATCTAAAGCAATCGTTTCTGCGCCAAACAATGACAATTCAATTTGACGCAACCGCAGGATATTCTGCATCATCCCCGTTAAGCGGCCGCAAAGGCCTGAACAGCCTCTTCTTCCGCAGTAAATATTTCGAAAGCTTTATCGAGGCGAGTTAATTCAAAAATCATTCGGACGGGCTGTTGTAAGCCACATAAACGTAAATCTCCCTTCAATTGGCGACAACGTTTCATCCCTTGAACCAGGGTGGCGAGTGCGGTTGAATCTACGAATTGAACGCCAGATAGGTTTACAACAATATTAGCTGGTTCTAATTCAGACGCTGATTCAATCCATTCTCGCGCTGCAGGTGCGGAATAGGCATCAAACCGACCAGATAATTCTAAAATTTGTACACTATCGTTTGCACGTGAATTCATATCCATTCGATTCGTTCTCCAATCTTTTTATATTTACTCATTACCTAACTTAGATTCGCTTAAGCCAAGCTTTTGGGGTTTTGAGTAAAAGTTTTAAATCTTCTTGCCAACTACGTGTAGCTGTGTAGTAAGCGTCAGCAATAATTATTTCGTCTAATTCACTTTGTTCGGTTGTTTGAATATACCAAAGTCCGGTAAACCCAGCCATTGCTTCATACCGTGTTTGCTGCCAAGATTCTTGAATGAGGCTAGCTTGAGCAACAGAAAGTGGCTTTACACCCACAAAGCGAATGTTTCCCATTAAGATGTTCCAAAGTTGTGGCACACGATGCCAATCTAAACGTTCTATCCATTTTCCGAACAATGTAAAGCTTCTGTCCGCTTTGCGTGTTTTAAATTGAAGCATGTTAAAGGTATAAGGTTCTGGAGAACGGCCGTCTCCTAAAGAATCCATTCGCGTACCAACACGCTCAACACGTTGGAACAAGTGACCGGTCGTCAATAAAACAACAAGGCTAAGAAGCAACGTAAACGGGAAGGTCAAAATAATGAGAAATAAGGCGAACAGACGATCAACATTCAATAGAAAGTTTAAGCCAATGGTTGTAGGCGCGGCTTCATCTAATAAGAAATTGTCGGTTACTTCTGTATTTTGCCCGCTAATCACATCAATCATATTCTTTTTATTGACAACCCGATTTTCCACATTCACCAATTGCCCAACATATGTGTGATCTAAAATTGTGCTTTTGAAAACGGTAGCCTCATCATCAATAATGACATTTTGACTGATGACCGCTTCTGGACCTAATTCAACTTCACGACCAATGCGACAATTATCAGCAATGAAAACAGGAGGCTGTAAACGGACACTTGGATGAATCACATTGTTGCGCCCAACCCAAATGCCGTCAGCAATTTGCAAACCAGGCAGCTCTGCATGCCGAATGGGAGGTGTCCCATTTAATGCCCGGGGATCACCCCAAGCACTACTTAAATATGCTTTTTGGGCAGCGTAATAGTTATCAAAGGTGCGTAAGGGATTCCAATACCCACCCATTTCGTAAACATCAATTGGAACATTTGCTTGCAATAAGGCCGGTATCAAATCCTTATAGATATCAAATTTTTGGCGCTTGGGTACATGTTGCAAAATTTCAGGAGAAAATAAATAAACGCCCGTTACATAGCCACATTGATCAGATTCTTGTGTAATACGGCCGTTTTCATCAAAATTAAGTTGTAGTGCTTGTTCATACCCAATTGAACTTAACACAACCGTGGCCACGCTCTGCTTTGCTTCATGTTGCCCAATAACTGCTTTCAAATCACAATCGACCAAGGCGTCACCGGGCATAACCACAAATGACTCTGTTAAGGCAGATTCGGCCCATTTTAATGCGCCTGCACTTCCCCATGCTTCTTTTTGCAAAATATAGTTCATGGGAACACCAAAGCGATGCCCCACACCAAAGTAGGATTCAATACTCCCAGCAAAATGATATAAGCTAACGTTGATCGTCGGGATCTCTTGTCGTTTCAAAAGTTCCACGCTGTAAGACATCACGGGGCGACTAACAATGGATAACATCGGGGATGGCACGGAATCTGTTAACGGCCGTAATCCTCGTTGTTCACCTGTTGCTAAAATAATTGCTTGCACAAAATTCTCCTATGCGACAGCAGCTACCGCAGCTTCCACATCGCCATAAAGTGATAAAATCTTATCGAAACGAACCATCTTCAAGACTCGATGCACGTCTTCCGAATAGCCAGCGATGCGCAGTTGGCCACCTTTGTTTCCAGCCAAGCGATCCAAACTTGATAATATGGCTAAACCAGCACTTGCCAAAAAGACAGTCTCCGAAAAGTCGAGGATAACATGAGGGTTTTCCTCTATTAATTGGGTGCATCGCTCGCTTACATCAGGCGCCGTTTCTGCATCCAAACGGCGTGGCATCTTAACAACATGCCATGCAGCATCCTCGACTTCCGCAATTGCTTCCACGTGAATATCTGCCTGAGCAATACCCAAACCATCGTTTACATTGTCGCAAATTACGAAGAACTTGTCTAAGCGCAAAAGGGAAATGGTGTTCATCACCGGTGGAGCAACTGCTGCAAGTTTTAATTCACCTCCAGCATCATGGGCTTGCTTTGCTAAAGCAACTAATGTACCAATAGCAGAGCTATCTAAAAACTCTGTTTGCTCCAGATTGATAATAATTTTTGATGTCTCAGCAAATGCCTCTTGCGCTTTAGCGTTAAATGCAGTGTGATTACTCATATCTAAGCGACCCTGTACATTTAATACGGCCGTATCTTCAATCATCACCACATCCGTCGTCGTTGGCAATAATGGAGCCACATTTTGCCCCTTACGCATTGCCCACCACTGACGCAAGAAAAATGAGTTAAACCCAATCATATCAGAGACATAGCGTCGCCACATCCGGCCCGGCTCTTGCGCCAAGCGATACATCCACTCAAGCCCTGAATTTTGCATCCATTCCGGGGCGCGTTTCATATGCCCTGCAATAAAATCAAGCGTGGCACCAATGCCAATCATGACCGGCACACCTAATTCACGGCCATACATGCCAATCCACTTCTCTTGCTTAGGGTTTCCTAGCGCCACTAATAAAATATCCGGTTTTGCCGCTTTAATTTCTGCAATAACCGCTGGATCAACTTCTAAAACAGAACTGTATGGGGGAGACATGACACCGGCAATTTTCAAATCTGGATGTGCTGCTTTCAAGATATCAGCAGCAGACTGTGCTACCCCAGGTGCAGAACCAAAGAAATAAATCGAGTATCCCTTTTGCGCTGCACGTTCAGCTAAAGCAGGTATCATATCAGAGCCAGCAACACGCCCTTCTAAATTTACACCTAAAATCTTCGCACCCCAAACCAAAGGCATCCCATCTGCCGTTGCCATATCTGCATCTTGTAAAAGATAACGCAGCTCGGGATCGTGCATCGCCTTAACGACAAAATCTGCATTTACCGTAGCAACTTGATGTATTTTGCCTGTTTCCCGACCAATCTCAACAAACGATTCCAATCGGTCGAGAGCCTCTTCCATATTCAAATCGTCAATAGGTAAACCTGAAACAACTACTAATTTTCGCATAATTTTATATCAACACACTATTATTTTTAGTCAAGCACAAAGCAATCATTACCCATTAATGATTACTATTCACCAACAACTACTAATATGCGCCTCTACTTAATATTACAGCAGGAATTGTTTTGATTAATATTTGAATATCTCGCCACAGGCTTTGTTCTTCGATGTATTGTAAATCGAGCTCCACCCAAGTTTTGAAATCTAACGAGCTACGACCAGAAACTTGTTGCAAACCGGTGATGCCGGGCACAGCGCCCAAGCGGCCTAAATCTTCAAACTGATATTGTACAACCTCTGAAGGAACTGGAGGACGTGGCCCCACAAGACTCATCTCGCCTTTTAAAACATTTACCAATTGGGGCAATTCATCCAAGCTTGTTTTTCTTGTGAAACGTCCCACTTTGGTTACACGTGGGTCATTCTTCATCTTAAAAACAACAGCATCGGCCTCATTTTGAGACATGAGTTCAGCCTTGCGTTCTTCCGCATCGATGTACATTGAACGGAACTTGTAACATTCAAAAGGCTTGCCCCATTTCCCTACACGAACTTGCTTAAAAATGATTGGACCAGGCGAGTTTAGCTTAACCGCAAGTGCAACAAGGAGCATTAAAGGCCACAGGATCAGCAAAGCGATTAAAGCGACAATGAAATCAAATACACGTTTTACGTTGTCCTGCATCTTATTGCGAATTACCCATAACACCAGCCGCATCCGCATTCTTTGGGCGGAAACAGGTGTTTTGAATTTTTCTGTTGCATATATTTCTAACATGCGCTCTGCTTTTTGCTCTTGGGCACGTTGCCGTTCAAGAGCAAATGAGTCTATGCTGCTTTGGTCAGTATTCTTATCTATGTGATCCATATTTTGCTTTTGCGATAAATTAATCATAATTATTACAGATCCCTACTACAATTCTTGCGTTACTTGATCTTCGTTACGAGCAGTACGAACCCACTCTTCTTGATCACGGCCAAATAAAACGCGAATATACAACCAAATTTTCCAAAGCATGAAAAATGGTATATAGAGTAACTGTTTATAAATATTCTTTGGCGCTTTTGCTAATTTCAAACCTGATAGCAAGTAAATCATTTGCCCCAAGATAATGAAAATCCCTAAGGCAAGATTGATGATTCTAAGTTGAGCAGCCAAAGTTGTGTCAGCCACAACAGGCGCTAAGAATGGCAAATAATTAAGAATCCATTCTCCTGTAAAGAGCAAAGCACAAGCCGCTACTAAGCTTAACCCACTCAACGCTGCCAAAATGGAAAACGGAGGGATTAAATGTTCCATCGTCGCATCGAACAGCAAATAAGCACGGCCGAATTTTCCATGAGTAACTGCTTTTGCTGAACCCTTTAACAACTTGGGAACATAGGTCTTCATCATCTCTACACGACCTTGTTCCCACCGTTCATTTTGCGTTTCTGAATCTTCCAGAGAATTGGGCATTTCGGCTTCCACAACTGCATCTGGGGCAAACATAACCCGTTCGCCATCAAGGATTAAATTCATATGGAATTCAATATCTTCGGTGATAGAAGCGGACCATTCATGCTGTTTAATCAAATCAGCAGTAAAAACCATTCCGTTCCCTTTAAGGCCAGCTGACCCGCCAAGCACCATACGGCCTTGTGGACGTAAGTAATGCAGCACGGCTAACGCAGCATAGCGCAAACCAACACTCCAAGAATCTCCAGGATCACGTACAGCGTAGTAGGATTGAATAACACGTTCGCCATTGGCTAAGCGGGCATCCATCACTTGCAGGAAGTTTGATGAAACGATTGTATCTGCATCGACAATGATAATGGCATCATGTGGTTCTTCTGTTTCCCACAACAGTTGCAAAAGCCATTGTAATGCGTAACCCTTTCCTCGCTTTTCATCATTGAAACGTTCATGGACAACTGCCCCTTCTTTTCTAGCCAATACGGCCGTATCATCAGTGCAGTTGTCAGCAACAACATGAATATCAAATAAATTGTCTGGATAATCAACTGCTTGAAGATTTTGTACGGTCAGTGGTAAAAGCTTCTCCTCATTGTGGGCGGGCACTAAAAAGAGGAACCGGTGAGTCGGGGTACGTTCTACACCCTCGGTTCGTCGTCGTGCCACAAAAGCAGTGATCGTTAATAACAAAAGATAACCGACTAAAAAAGCGAGTATCAATTGGAAGATTAAAAGGGAAAATTGCAAAAATTGGACCATTATAATTTAACTATTTCCAATAAATCATGTTTGAGCTGTTTTGATTATCAACAAGAAAATTCAGATTTCCCAATGTCGATTTTTTGCATAAAAGCGTAAAGAATAAATACCGATAAGACTATTTAACATACGCTTTTATCATACAGGATTGCCTTCATTCTTATGCTGAAACCTTACATGCTTGCTGAACAAATTGGTCGAGGCGGTCGACATAACAAGCCAAACTCATTTCATTCACAATCCTTTCACGTCCACCCATGCCCATCCGTTGTGCAAGGGTAGGATCAGTCAGCAAAGATTGAATTGCCTGACGTAACGCAGCTGAATCAGCAGGGGGCACATAAAGCCCTGTCTTGCCTTCAACAACGACATCAGTTTGTCCTTTTGTTTGGGTACAGACAATCGCTTTTTCCATGGACATGGCTTCTAATAATGCCGTCACACCTGCCTGAAATTCGACATCATAAAGCGGCATAACCATAAAGTCGCATTCAGCATACACTTGTCTGAGTTCATATTGTGTAAATTTGCTAACAGTTACGTTGTCAGGAATTTCTTGATCAGCTGTGGTGTCTGAACGTTTTGACCATGGGCTGGCCGCAGCGAGCACAACATGAACATCCAGTCCATTGACAGCTTCAATGAGGGTTGGGTAGTCACGAAACTCAAGACCAACTGAACAGATGTACGGCCGTTTCACTTCTTGCAACAAAGGAATCAAATTCGATTTATCGACTTGATCCTTTTGGAAGAAATCGGCATCTACCATAAAGGGTGTAAACACAACCCGCTCCGACGGAACACCCCATCGTTTTTCGATAAATTCCTTCTGCCTGGTGGCATAGACAAAGAAGATGTCAATCTTATTTTGTAAACGGAATGTATCAAGCAGAACCATCTTCTTGCCCACAGATAAGATATGGACAATCATTAAATGTTGCGGCCGTTTTTTACCTGCGAATAACTTGAAAAAAAGTGCCAATGGCAAGCCAATCTGTTCACCATCTGTAAAGATTACCTTATATTTATGACGAAGCGTATAACAAACCCACGCCAGCAGTAAATTCGCGCCGCCAATCTTCTCTAACAATTTGCCGAACCAGCTTGCTTGTTGACGGGCTCGACTGTAATCGATCAAATCGGCACCAAATTTTTGGGACATCGCCACATAATCGGTTAACGGCCGTTCCCCGCGTGCAATCTGATCTTCTAAATCATCTGGAATATTGCCAGACACCGTTAGCAATACATCATTCATAATAGGCCTCAATCATTATTAAAATATTCTGGGTAATGGCAAAATCGCCATAACATTGAATCAAACTAATTTTGACGGATAGTCAACAGGGAACTTGATTCAACTTAACTGTTTCGTTGCGAATAACCGTCCAACAAAACAGTAGGTCAATTTGTGGCAACTTGTTTTAAGAGATCTAATAAACGGAATGTATTTGCTTCCGCATCAAAGTGATGCTGCACATACGTAATTGCTTGCTGACCGAATTGTAAACGAGCATTGGGATCAAGAATCAACTTTCGTAATGCTTCGGTTAAAGCAGCCACATCTCCAGGGGAAACGACATATCCCGTTTTTCCTTCTTGCACAATCTCTGGAATGGCCGCAACACAAGTGGACACGGTTGGTAATCCGGTCGCGCCAGCCTCAGAAAGTACCATAGGCAAACAATCGCCATAGGTTGGCAGACAAAAGATGTCGCTATCATAGTAAAGTTGTTTCAATTCAGGTGTATTCGGTTTCATATTATTGTAGACAAATAATCCCTTTTCTTCGTCTACCTCATCTTTTGTAACCAAATGGAGTTCAATAGTAACGGCCGTTCCATCTGCTAACTGTAACGATTCATCACGCAACGCACGAAAAGCGGCTAACAAATCCAGCCCCCCTTTGCGCTCTAAATTTCCACCGACAAACAAGATTTTTACGGGATCATGATGCAATGTTCGGGGAGACGGTCGCTGCCAATCTTTTGTATTAACGCCAGGCGGGATCACTGTTACCTTCTCGGCAGGGACATCATATTCCGCCAGCCCTTCTTTGGCCCATTCTGACCACGTTACCAGATGTTTTGCTTTTTGGAAGCAGCTTCTGGTCAAGGAAAATTTTGCTTTCTCCAACATATCTGGCCCGGCTGCATGATTATAAAATTCGCCAAGTGCATCATACTGCAATGGTGTCGCATCTAAGGAAACAACGCTGGGAATTTTGCTCAGCCAATTTTGCGACAATACGGCCGTAACTTGGGTATGAAAAAACAAAGCATCCAAAGGCGTTTGTTTATTCATCGCTGTCAAGGCCCGTCTTGCGCGCCAACCAGCACGCACCGTCCAATTGCTTTTATATACGGGAATCTTGCTAGCCATCCCTTCCGTTTCAAAG
>JBNKHS010000169.1:0-8908 GCA_050290485.1 Promineifilaceae bacterium (SeqCode)
GCCGTTTGCTGCGGAATTTGTTTGCCATTGAGTAAATCGAGGGCTTCTGCTGTGGTCACATCTAAACGGGGTAAATGGGAAACGGCCGTATCTATCGGCAATAAATGGGCAGCAACATTCTCGGGGGTGAGATCAGCAAGTGAAACGGCCGTATCCGCACCGAAATCACCAATCGCTGTCCGCCTTAACATCGTAATATGCCCACCGCAGCCCAAAACTTCGCCCAAATCATACGCCAACGAGCGAATGTACGTACCCGATGAGCACGTGACGCGGATGGTTAAATCAGGTGCGTCCCAATGAAGCTGGGTCAGTTCATAAATCGTAACATGACGTGTTTTACGTTCAACTTCTTTTCCCTGACGCGCCAATTTATAAAGGGGTTGTCCACCTTGTTTGATTGCAGAGTACATGGGGGGAATTTGTTCAATATCGCCACGAAATTGAGCTAGGGCATTTTCTAAATCTTGAGGCGCAAAGGTTAACGGCCGTTCGTCGATAATCTCGCCGTCCGCATCATACGTATCCGTCGTCTGCCCCAGCCGCACCGTCGCCTCATACACTTTTGGCTGACCCACCAAATATTCCACAAGTCGCGTAGCTCGGCCAATACAGACCAGCAAGACTCCCGTCGCCAAGGGATCTAATGTGCCCGCATGGCCAACTCGGCGCGTACCGGCAACACGGCGCACGCGGTTAACGACATCATGCGAGGTCATTCCGGTTGGTTTATCAATGTTGAGTACACCTTCTACGAGCGTCATTTGTGGGAATGGGTTTGTGGACAACAGCTGACTTTATTCAGCATTGCCTTCTTGCTGCCGAATTGCTTCTTTGCACATGGCCACAACAAGCGCTTCTGCTTTATCTAATGGACCATCTAACGTACACCCTGAGGCCAAAGCATGCCCACCGCCACCCAAATTCAGCGCAACTTCAGCAACACTGTAGGGAGGACGACAGCGAAAGCCTACACGAATAGAACTATCTTCCATTTCCATCAGCACCACACCAATCGCCGCTTGATCCACATCAGCCAATAAGTTGGTTAACCCGTTAGAACTTGCCCCTGTAAATCCAGCTTGGGCACGTTCTTCTTTGCTAATAGAAGCCCAAATGAGCCCATCTTCTACTTTCATATGGCCTAAACCATAACGCCATAGTTCAACAGTAGACAGCTTTTTCATGCTCAGCCCTTGTGCAGTGATCAAAGGGAGATCTGCACCTGCATCCATCAAGGCGGCGGCAATGCTCAAGGTTTTAGAAGATGTACCCACTGTACGAAACCCCAATGTATCCGTTACAAGCCCTGTCAGCAAACTCATCGCAATCGGTTTGGTCAGTTTTACACCCAGTTTGGGAAACAGGTCAAATAAGATCTCCGTGGTAGAAACGGCCGTACTTCCAATCACATTCACTTCACCAAACTCAGTATTGGTAATATGATGGTCAATATTAATAATTGGCGGTTTCGGGTCGGCCAATGACGAAAAGGATTGTCCCATCCGAAACTCATCGCCACAATCCACGGCAACAACTAAATCATAATGGCCGGGATTATCTTTGGGTCGTTCCGCCTGTTTGGCGTTGGACAGATAATTAAAGCGTGATGGGACCTTATCATCACACATCAGGGTCACATTTTTGCCAAGTTGTTGTAAAGCCAAACCTACGGCCATTAAGGAACCAATTGCGTCCCCATCTGGGCCAACATGGGTCACCACTAATATACGTTCAGCTTGCTCAATAAGTGCTTGGATTGCGGTAATTTGAGATTGCAAAATGAATCCTTTTTTCTAAATATGCAGGGGGTTACTAAATTTCAGATGTGGTGTCGGTCGTGTCCTCATCTGCAGGGGGGATGTATAAATTACTCAAAATATCATCGACCTCTTGAGCATGCGCTAAACGAGGGTCCCAACGAAAATGGAGTTGTGGCACAGAACGCAGACGTGTTCGACCAGCAATTTCACGGCGCAGATAACCACTCGCTTTACCCAAAGCGGCCATCGCTTCATCTTGACGATCTTCATCACCTAAGGCACTAACATAGATATCTGCATGTTCCAACTCACGGTCAATAGATACTTCGGTTACCGTAATCCCATGCAAGCGAGGATCATTTAAACCTCGCAAAAACAGATCGCTCAAAATGAGTTGAATTTGTTCTGCTGTTCGTTGTTGCCGAATCTTACTCATCTGTGTGTCCAATTACAATGGGTTTGGTCTTTATTTGTAACCAAACCCATTTCTAAATTTAATCAATCTCTACTTTTTTGCTGACAAAGAATTCGATGATGTCGCCCGGTCTATAATCTTGCCAATTTTCTAAACTGACCCCAAATTCAAACCCTGTCTTTACTTCACGTACATTTTCTTGCAAGTGTTTAAGACTGTTCACTCGGGCTTCATGTAACAATGTGCTGTCGCGTACTAAACGGCCGTATGCATTACGGCGTGCTTCGCCGGTCCGCATAAAACAACCCGCAATATTACCCACACCACGGATCTTGAATGATTGGCGCACTTCCGCACGACCAATAACCACTTCTTCATACGTTGGGGATAACATCCCTTTCATGGCGCGTTCAACATCTTCAAACAATTTATAGATGATGCTGTAATTGTTGATTTCTACCATCTCATTGGCGGCGGCATTTTTAGCAATCGAATCAACTTGGGTATTAAAGCCCAGAATGATCGCTTGTGAAGCAGAGGCCAACATGACATCACCTTCGGAAACATTTCCTGTCCCAGCATGAAGAATCTCGATGGTCACTTCTTCATTCTCATCACTCAATTTCTGCAAAGAATTGATGATGGGCTCCAGTGAACCTTGTACATCGGCCTTAACAATGAGATTGAGCGTCTTGTCATCCTCACCTTGAAGACGGCTGAAGAAATCTTCCAAGCTCACGCCTTGTCCATTTGAACGAACAACTTCTTCCTCAGCACGTTCGGCTACCAGCTTACGGGCTACTTTTTCATTCTTAACAATTTCAAATTGATCCCCAGCCTCTGGCATTCCGTTTAAGCCAGAAACAGAAACGGGTGTTGATGGCTCGGCTGATTTGACTTTATTACCTTTGAAATCATACATGGCCTTGATACGGCCGTAATGTTCACCAATCAACAATGTATTACCTTGGGACAAGGTACCATTATGCACCAATAACGTGGCCATAACCCCTTGTCCGCGTTCCATTCTTGCTTCCAAAACAGTACCCGTTGGGCTTGCTTTTGGATTGGCACGTGGTTCAATATCTTCGGCAACCAACAAAATTGCTTCTAGCAAATCATCAAGCCCCAGCTTCTCTTTGGCCGACACAGGAATGACCATTGTGTCCCCATCCCATTCATCAGGAATCAGATCAATTTCAGCTAGTTGTTGCATCACGACAGGGGGATTGGCATTGGGCAAATCAATTTTGTTCATGGCAACGATGATGGGCACATTGGCAGCCTTAGCATGCGCAGCAGCTTCACGCGTTTGTGGCATCACACCATCATCGGCAGCAACAACCAGAATAGCAATATCTGTGGCCTGTGCGCCACGAGCCCGCATTGCGGTAAATGCCTCATGACCCGGGGTGTCCAAAAAGGTAATCAGTTTTCCTTCTTTGACCGCCTGGTATGCGCCAATATGCTGAGTAATCCCACCAGCCTCACCTTCTTGGATATTTGCTTCTCGAATTACATCAAGCAAAGAAGTCTTCCCATGATCAACATGCCCAAGCATGGTTACAACAGGGGGCCGAGACACGAGATCTTTCTCTGATTCTTCAGCCAGCACTTGTTTCCAAACTGGTTGTTCCGATAGATCGATTTCTTCATCTGCTGATTCTTGTGCTTCTGCTTGAACGTCATAGCCCATTTCTTCAGCAACAATTGCAGCCGTATCAAAATCAATCTCTTGATTGATATTGGCCATAATGCCGTTGCTCATTAACTCTTTAATGACATCAATGGGACTAACGCCCATTAGATCAGAAAGCTCTCGAACGCTTATAAAATTTGGTATTTCAATCGTCTTCGCCATCGTCTATCTTCTCTCTTTCCCTACTACATGCATCAACTTTGATTTACACAATCTATTTTGGCAATATTTTGTGTAAGATAGATCAAAGTTTGCGCTAAAACGGTTCCGTTTCTTTACTCGCCACAGGTTTGTGGGATGCAATAACGGCCGTTTCTTTTTCACTAATATCTGTTTTTAAGGCTTGGTTCAATATATTGCTGCTTAATGCTTTGTCCCAACATGCTACTTGGTCACAAAGATAAGCACCACGACCATTTTTTTTACCAGTGGGGTCTACAATGACCCCTTCATCTGGTGTTCGAACCAGGCGCGTTAACCGTCGTTTATCTACTTTTTGGCGACAAACAACACACGTTCGTTGCGGGCTATGCTTTTGTCGTGGTTGCTTTTGTTTTTTAGACATATCGCACCATTAGTCAACGGTAATTATACTAAATGTACAGCCGATTTCCTCTCTTATTTACAGCCCACGAGCCACAAGACAGTATTTTGTTCTTGTGGCTCGTGAGTACAATTGTTTACGAACGAAAGTGTGGGATAACTTAATTAAAATTCGTCAAATTCATCTAAATCGAAGTCATCCCATTCTTGGGTTTTACGACTACCTTTCCGTTTCCGTTTAACCACAACTTCGCCGGAATCCTCATCAAGTACCAGTTGACGACCACGTTTCTTGCCACCTTTTTTACTGTCTGGGTCTTCATAGACAGGTGCCGTACGTGTGGGATCGACAATAACCACTTTGCCTTTTTGTGGCTCTTTTTGATCTTTAACTGGTTTAGCAACCAACGATTGTGACAAGTCATCAATCGCATCTACCGATTCAGGTTCAGCTTCCGGTTCAACTTCGGCTACAACAGGTTCGATTTGAGCTTCTTCTTCCTCTTCTGTTTCAGCCTCGGTTTCAGCAACGGCCGTATCTTCTGCCTCTTCTTCTTCGTCAACATCTTCGACAGTAGCAACAACAAGATCTTCGTCTTCTTCTTCGTCAACATCCACATCTTGCATCGCACCAATTGCTTCTTCAAAGTCGACGTCAGCTTCTTCTTCCTCTTCTTCTGTTTCCACCTCAGCAACAACGACTTCAACTTCTTCGGCAACCTCAGGTTCTTGGACAACCTCTGGTTCTTGATGCAAGATCTCAATGCTAGCAATACGCTCTTTCACCGTCTCCAATGCGGTTTCACCTAAACCGTGGAAACCTAAGAACTCTTCATCACCAATGGCCAATACCATCATGACTGCGCCAACTGTTTCCACTTTATTGTCGAGCAACAAATTGTGAATCCGGCCAGGTAAATCCAAATCATCCAAAGGCATGTCCCAAGCCACAGCAGGGACAGAGCGACGTGCTTCTATCCGCGTTTGACGGTATGCCTCATGCTCGGCAGAACGGGCCGCAATGATACGACCTTCAATGCCGCCAACTAATTTATCGAGTGCATAGTAATCTTCAGATGTAATCGGACGATTAGCCGCTTTCTTGGCAATAATGCTTTGTACATTCTCGATAAGTTGTGTATTGCCGGCCACCGCAGCGTCTGCCAACGGATGATCCAAATTGTTGAGTGAATCACTTGCCGCTTCAGTCAAGCTCTTGATGTCAATGCGCCAACCGGTTAGTTTCGCGCCCAACCGTGCATTTTGCCCTTCACGGCCAATGGCCAAAGACAATTGATCATCAGGCACAATAACAACGGCCGTTTTTCCATCAGCAGGATTCTCGTCTAAAAATACATGGGAAACCCGTGCCGGACTGAGTGCCTTGGCAATAAATGTCTTTTGGTCAGCATCCCACTCAATAACATCAATTTTTTCATCATTCAGCTCGCGCACAATGCTTTGGATACGCACACCGCGCATCCCCACACAAGCACCGACAGGATCAACACCTGGTTGTAAAGCCTGTACAGCAACTTTAGAACGTTGCCCAGCTTCACGGGCAATACTTTTAATGTCAACTTGCCCGTTGTAAATTTCAGGAACTTCCAACTCTAACAAGCGGCGCAACAAGTTACGATGATTCCGGCTTACAAAAATCTGGGGCCCACGATTAGTACGACGCACTTCTAACACATACACACGAATCTTATCATGTGCCTTGTACCGTTCGCCGGGAACCTGTTGGCTCTTGGGCATAATCGCTTCTGTCCGTCCCAGCCCAATGGTTAAGTGCTGCCCGCTTACGCTCTGTACAGTACCGTTGACCAATTCGCCTTCGCGTTCCGCAAAATCCTCAAATAATTGTTCGCGTTCTGCTTCGCGTACACGCTGCAGGAGAACTTGTTTTGCCGTTTGCGCAGCAATACGACCAAATCCAGCAGTCGTACTATCAATCATCACCAGGTCACCCACTTCAGCTTCGGGGTATCCATTGCTCCGTGCAACATCTAAAAGCACTTCAGTACGATTGTCAAAAATATCTTCAACAACTTCCTTTTCAACAAAAACTGTGGGATCACCTGTACGGGGATCAATTTCAGCTCTAATCTCTTGTAAGTTGCTAACATTGTTATCACGACGGTACGCAGAAACAAGCGCTGTCTTCAACGCTTCGATCACTTCATCTTTCTTTAGACCACGTGATTCACATATTTCATTAAAGGCTAAGATAAATTCACTTTTCATCGAATCAAACCTTATGACAGGGCAACTACCGTCTTACCGACTTCATTTTCGTTACGCTGTACTTAACCATATTCATTTTATTCTTGTCCAATAAATTGAGGATGTTCTTTTGCAGGGATTTGCAAGTACAACCATCATGTTTACATTCTAAATGTTCAAAAGCTGAATAGTAGGAATAAAAAAAGTGGGGGCTGCCCACTTTGCTTAACAGAGATTCAACTGAGGATATTATATCATGGAGATTTAGGGAGAGCAACATAGTTTTGGCAACAACTCATTTTCCACATAAATTCGTTCTTGCTACAATAAAACAATGTTCGATTTCGCTGAAAAACGGCCGTCTGAAATACCCATTGTTGTGCTTGATACTGAAACCACTGGCTTAATGCCCGAAATGGGACATCGTGTGATTGAAATAGGCGCTGTTCGCTATGAAAATGGGAAAGAAGTTGGTAAGTTAAACAGATTGCTCAACCCCAAACGCAAAATCGAACCAAGTGCCAGTCGTGTCCATGGCATTCAGGATGCTGACCTCGTTGGACAACCCTCCTTTGCAGCCTTTAGTCAAGATCTGATTGCATTCTTGGATGACGCACTTATTGTCGCCCACAATGCCCAGTTTGATGCTGGCTTTTTAGGCATGGAGTTTTACATTCAGGGGATTCAAGCAAAGAAACCTGCATTTAAGTTAGAAAATCCATGGTTATGCACCTTCATGTTAGCTAAAAATCATTTCCACTTTGGGCGTAACAGCTTGAGTCATATTGCCAATTTGCTTGGTGTCCGTATCGGGCAATCGCACCGCGCTCTAAATGATGTCTATGCCACCGCAGGCATTTTTAAGCGCATGCAGCAAGAATTGAAAAAGCAGCGGTTTGAAACTGTCGGCGATTTACTGTATGTACAGGGAGGAGCCGTATTTGCACCCCATCTCGACGAAGGAACCATTCCAATCAACCCGCTTCGCATAGGACTCCAAGAAAAAAGGAACATTACGATTGAATATAGCTCTGCCAAAGCAACATCAACGCGAACAATCACTCCACTTTACATAACGTATCTAAATGGGGATACTTATGTTGTCGCGTATTGCCACCAGGCGCAAGATCAACGTACATTCAAGCTAAATCGCATCCTAAAGTCAGAATTGACATAAAATATTTCTTAGTTGATAGGCTTTGGCTCTAGCCAAAGCTGATGGGCAACTGCCGTTTCTACTACCTCTCTGGAAAAATACATAGGATGATATTCCCCAGCAGCCCACTCAGCAATACCGTCCTGATAATGCGCACTGAAAATATGGCCTGACTGTCCTGCAGGAAAAGAAGAAACAGAGTTATCCCATTCGCCAACATCCAAAAGCATTCGTGAGCTGGCCACCATGTTGATCGGTTCTGGAGGGAAGCTAGGGGGATTTTCCATTTGGTTTAAGGTATAACCATCACCACAGCCGGGAATGGAGACGGGTTTCCAGAACTTACCCAATCCGGGAATAAACGCCAATGGGTTTTTAATTTGCAACGGCCGTACTGAACCCCAAGCCCACTGTTCTGGATTACGGCCGTATCCCTTGCGCAACACATCAATTGTCTTATCCAAGGCGGGAAGGATCAGAGGATGGACGTCCCCAATCCATTCTGGCGCACCTTTCTCTAACCAGCGCACCGCCAACTCAAAGCCACCTTTATGGTATGGATTTGCCGAGAAGTTTTTGATCGGTCCTTGCCCCAACAATTTTGCGGCTAACTCTTCGCCAACCGCTTGAGCAAAAGCCATTTGCATAAAATGGAAAAACCAACCATAGGCCACTGTGGCGGCAACAGACTCTGCGTGCATATCCGCATCCCAACATTGCAATTCGGTTATGATTGCATCAGCTGGGCGTTCTTGCAGAAACGGCCGTACTGCATCCATAAAACGGCGCATCATCAACGAAACTGTATCCATGTGGATGGTCATGTTGTCTCCGAGTGACACAGGCAACGCTGCTTGTAATCGTTCCGTAATGCGCTGGGCACGATAGGGTGCAAGCCACTCGTTGGTGAGCATATAGGGGTAATCTTCAGCGACAATACGATTGTTGGCCGTCACAATATAGCCTTCTGGGGGATTAAGATAATCAGGTAATTCATCTTGTGGTATCCATCCCGTCCAATCATGTCCATTCCAGCCGGGAACGGGGGTCATACCATCCCCTTTGGCACGAATAGGCACTTTGCCACGCATGATATACCCAATGTT
>JBNKHS010000170.1:0-8903 GCA_050290485.1 Promineifilaceae bacterium (SeqCode)
ATCTATTCAGTGGTGGCGATGGCCAAGCATCAGCATTTTTAACAGATGGAAACGGCCGTTTACTGTTCCAGATAGGAGATATGTATGCGTATGGCAGCGATCTGAGCCAATATGCTGGCATCCAAGATGCATTACGAGGTGAAAGCGGCACAACTTACATCAATGAAGCAGGGGATGAACATGTCATCGCTTTTAGCCCTATCGCCCCCGTCAATTGGGCATTGGTGATCAAAGAACCGTGGCAAGCAGTAGCCGATCCGCTGCTGCGCTTTACAGAATTAGCACCGCTCATCCTGGCTCCTGTTCTTATTTTGGCTTTGATTGGCTTGGGATTTGGCCTTAAACAAATTGTCCAACCGCTACAATCTCTGGAAAAAAAAGCTACCAATTTAGCCTGGGGTGATTTTACAGCCATCGAAGAGTCCGTTGGTGGTATTTATGAAATTCAGCGACTACAAGCTGAACTCATTCATATGGCCCAAAAAGTTCAAATTGCCCAACAAGGATTACGTGGGTATTTAGGTGCCGTCACCGAAGGGCAAGAAGAAGAACGTCGCCGTTTAGCACGTGACTTACATGATGATACAATTCAATCCTTGATCGGACTGAACCAACGCATCCAACTCGCGCAACTCTATACCAAAGATGAAAAAAGTATTGCTCAACTCGACGAAATGCAGCAGATGACCGAGCAAACTATCGCCGATCTGCGGCGTCTTATCCGAGATTTACGTCCTATCTATTTGGAAGATTTAGGGTTAGTGACGGCGTTGGATATGCTTGCGCGCTCCAATAGCGAAATCATGCATATCCCTATTAAATTTCATGTTAACGGTAAAGAGAAACGTCTCTCTTCACAAGTTGAGCTGGCCCTTTATCGCATAAGCCAAGAAGGATTGAGCAATATTGCCCGCCATGCAAATGCCACCTGTGCCGAACTCTGTCTGGAATTTATACCGCAAGCCGTCATCATCCAGTTGAGAGACGATGGTATAGGCTTTGTTATTCCAGAAAGTCCAGCCGAAATGACTACAAATGGTCATTTCGGCCTGCTTGGTATTCAAGAACGGGCAGAATTAATAGGGGCAAGCTTTACGATTGATTCTGAAGTAGATTATGGAACTTACCTAACTATTCATTTGCCTATACAAGGAAGTGAAAAATGAAACCCATAAATTGGCAGCAACGCTCGCTAACCAAACGTATTCATTGGCTGCGATTTGTTTTGCCGCCACTTCTCATCCTGATTGTGATCGTTTATCAACTTGGCATCGCCCAAACGCTTGAAGCAAATTATGGACACCCCGTTCATTATGGGGTTGAAATTACTTTTTATAGTTTAACAGGGCCTTTGGTAACTTGGTTGATGTTGACCTGGGTGGAAAGAAAGTTGGCGCAGCAAGAACAACTGGAACAACAAGTGCAGGCTGCCGAACAAGAAAAGGCGGCTGTTTTAGCGGAAGAACGGGCCCGGATTGCACGAGATCTACATGATGGTGTTGCGCAAACACTCTATTTTTTGGCTTTAAAGACAGATTTGTTACGCAAACAATTATCTGAAAATGAAACGGCCGTAACAGAACTACGCGAGATAGGGCAAACCACCCGTCAAATTATCCGTGAAGTACGTCGTACTATCTTTGCCTTACGGCCGTTAGATTGGTCAAAAACCGGGTTTCTTCCTGGATTGAAATCATTTATTTATGGGTTTTCAGAACAAACAAGTTTGCAAACGGCCGTTCATCTTGACAACACACTTGATATACCAAGACGGCTGGAACCAACAATTTTTCGTATTGTTCAAGAATCACTAAATAATGTTGCCAAACATGCCGAGGCAACAGAAGCTGTCGTCTCACTGATCGCTAACACGCCAAATCAATTAACCTTGACAATACAAGACAATGGCTGCGGATTTACAAACGAAGAGATCGTGAGTAATGGGTTAGGATTAAAGCAGATGGAAGCAAGAGTTACAGCCGTCTATGGCAAATTTCATATCGACAGCGAAGCAGGGAAAGGCAGTTCAATAACGGCCGTTTTCCCCTTGGAGCGCGTGAATCATGAATGATATTATTCGCGTTTTACTTGTTGATGATCATAATGTGTTACGCCAAGGGATGGCTCAAGTGTTAGAAACACAACCTGATATGAGCGTTGTTGCCCAAGCCAGAAATGGGGTGGAGGCCATCAAGCAGGCTCAAGAACAGCAGCCAAATGTCATTTTGATGGATATTAACATGCCCCAAATGGATGGGGTTGAAGCAACAAGAAAGATTACGGCCGTTTCCCCTAACACCGGCATCATCATTCTTACCATGTATCGTCGCGATGATTATGTATTTGAGGCAATCAAAGCAGGTGCCCGTGGCTATCTATTAAAAGAAGTTGAGTTAGATGAGCTGCTAGAAGGGATTCGTGCTGTTGCCCGTGGGGAAGCAATTATCGATCCTGCGATTGCCAACCGAGTATTGGCTGCATTTCGCAAACCAGAACCCAAACAAGAGCAAGAATCATCTCTGACAGAACGAGATCTTGATATCCTCCGGCTGCTCGCCAAAGGATCAACCAATCAAGAAATCGCAGATCAATTGCACATTGCGGAAAAAACCGTGCGCAACCGCTTAACCCAAATCTTTCGCAAACTTCATTTAGAAAATAGATCTCAAGCCATTGTTTATGCCTTACAAGAAGGGATCACCGCAGACGAGGATAATTAAAATAAGCAATCGGGACATTTGTCCCTCTATCCCTTACCAAAATCGGGGCAAATGCCCCACTTAAACCTGATGGTTCACACTATCGTAAAAAACAGCAAAACCATATGCTGATATTAACTTATTGGTATGTTGTTAAACGATAAAGGAGTTGAACCATGAACAGAAAATATGCGTTATCCATTATTCTTTTGTTAATTTTAGTCATCTTCAGCACGGCTTGTTCAGCTCAACCTAAAATCGCAGTCGCCGAAAATAATCAATCAGTAACACATGAAGAAACTAATGATCATGATGAAGTAGAGCACGATCATGCTGATGAACATAATATGGGCCATACACATGTTGAAGCTCCGGTTGAATTTGCTCAGCTATCAAATCCACTTGCAGGTGATCATGCAGCTATAGAAGCTGGTGAAGAAACTTACAATGCATTGTGTGCTACTTGTCATGGGATCGATGGATATGGGGATGGTGCAGCAAGTGAAACATTAGACCCCAAGCCCGCTAATCTGGCTGATGGCATGATGATGAAAGAGTTGAGTGATGGTTATTTGTACTGGCGGGTAAGTAAAGGGGGTTTGATGGAGCCATTTAATTCGGCAATGCCTTCTTGGGAAGTAGGCTTGACAGAAGATCAACGATGGCAAGTGATTAGCTATGTACGTACTTTAGCGGGTGATGAGGATAGTCACACAGAAGGCGACCATCATATGGATGATAATCATCACGAAGTTAATGATGAACATGATAATTAAATGTCAATCGATATTTAGTTAGAAGACAATGAACAGCTTTGCCCTTTCTAGAGGATAAGGCTGTTTGTTTTGGGGAACAGGTATGACACATTCATTGGAAATACTCGGGAACTCATTCAAAGAGGTTGGCGATTATACTCGTGCATGGCGTTGTTACATACAACTATTCGCTTTACGTGAACAAAAATTCCCCCTACACCATTCGGTTATCAAACAGGTGTTGAACAAACTGGAGCTATTACTTGAAACCATTTTGGCAGAACCGACACAAGCCCTTCCATTTTTCAAGAAAGCTTTACCTATTTGGGAACAAGTATATGGATCTCACCATAGGAAGACAGGACAACTCTGCCTCAATCTCGGGTTATTGTATAAACAAGCAGGGGATTTGAAGCAAGCATTGGCTTATTATGAACGAGCCTTAGCTATATGCGAAAAAGAACTTGGTGAACAACATTCTGATACGGCCGTTTGTCTTAACAATCTCGGGGTTTTGCTTAAAGAAATGGGGAATCTTGTGGCCGCAAAGACATATTACCAACAAGTTTATCTTATCTGGGAACAAACGCTTGGTCACGACCATCCAGAGACATTAGCAGCGCTAGCTAATTTAGGGCTTATCTATCAGGAAACAGGCGAATGGCATCTTGCAAAAACATATTTTGAGCAAGCCTTTCAATCAGCACAAAAAATATACGGGACTGAACATATCGAGACAGCCGCTGCGATCATGAATTTAGGTGGTTATTATCAAGAAATTGGCAATCTGGAACAAGCCAAACAATATTTCCACCAGGCATTACAAATTTATCAGCATACAGTTGGTCATCAGCATCCTGATGTAGCCAACTGCCTTAACAACCTAGGAATGCTTCTGTGCCAGATGGGAAGTTGGCAAGTCGCCAAAGATTATCTTGAAAAATCCTTGGCAATTCGTTTAACTATATGGGGACAATACCATCCCAAAACTGCACGCTCTTTGGGCAACTTGGGTATGTGGTATTGGCACCAACAAGACTTCATTGTCGCGAAGCCATTCCTTGAAAAATCGCTCGCTCATTATTTGATATATTACGGTGATGAGCATCCAGAAACAGCATGTCTCCGTTATCATTTAGGGTTACTTTTTATGCATTTTGGTGACAAGCAAGAAGCCAAAAACCATTGGCTCTGTGCGTTGCCTGTTTATGAGCGCGTTTATGGCCCTGATCATAGTTTAACCCGAACGATATCTATAGGTATTAATCATTCTTTAGATCGCTCTGAAAACACATTTGATTAAATGCTAGTGTTGCTCATCTGCACACTTTGCGCCACAATAACCTTGTGGTGAAGCAAACAAATCTTGTTATTTATTGTCCAACAAATTTGCAACGGGAAGCTTGGGCGACCTTATTAGAAAAGCAGCCAACCATAACGGCCGTATCCACCGCCGCCACAATCCCAGAACTACAACAACAGAGCACATCGAGCAAGGCAACGGCCGTTTTTGTTGACGCACCGAATATTGACGCTGCTTTTGTGGCCCAATTAATAACGGCCGTTCCCAATAGTGGGATCCTCTTGTTAATCAATGAATTTGATACGCATGAAATGGTTGTCCTTTTGCAAGCAGGGGCAACTGGTTTTATTCACCAAAATGCCGCTGTACCTGATTTAGCACGAGCATTAATTGCCGTGGGTAGAGGGGAAATTGTCTTGCCCCCAGACAGCGCCTCGCAAGTCATGCTTACCCTGGCACGAGGCGGTGGACAATCCGAACGACTACTAGACAGCTTGACTGACCGTGAAAAAGAAATGCTTGCTTTATTGGCTCAAGGCTCAACCGACAAAGATATTGCCCAAACTCTGATTCTTAGCGTGCGCACTGTTGAAGCACATTTGCGCAATATTTATGGCAAACTGCAGGTTGCTTCACGCACAGAAGCGACTGTTTGGGCAGTTAATCATGGCTTCGCCCCTGAAAATAAGAGTCGTTCGATTTCTGTGATCGGGATATGACCTTCAATAATGTGGCCATCCACGATGGCCGTGTGGCAAGATTGGAGTAAGGGTGGAACGTTGTATTGGGACTTCACAGCAGTCAGGTTTTTTGTATCATTCACTTTAACTGTATACCCACTTTCTTCCATGTAGGCAATCCAATCGCCACGGCAGCCTTAGGAGGGCGCCTTGAGAACTTCAATCACTGTGCCTGATTCGTTAGCTTCCACTAATGAATCCGTTGCAGGTGATGCACAAGCAGCCAATAGTAAAAAAGACAGGCATAAACAAAGCAATAACTTTTTTATCATAAAATTTTGCTCCTAAATAAGATTTTTGGAAATTATACAATCATCAATATAGGCCTGACTAATCCAACAATAAATGGATTATGCTCAGACAGGTCATTTGGCGCATGTATAAAAACATAAACCTTATAAAATTTAGTTGGAGATTTTCTCCAGTAATTTTTATCAAACATAAGATAGGGTCTATTTATGGTTACAAGGCGTCAATTTCTTTATCTTTTTAGCAGTACCGCAGCAGCTTCAATCTTAACTGCTTGCGATCCATCTGTGAACAGTCTGGCAACCGCCACTTTATCGCCTACAGTTGATACGGAAGCAGCAACGGCCGTTTTTACACCTGTTACGCCAACCGAATCCCCTGCAATATTTGTACCCGATGTTGAGATCAGTTTACGTGCTACAGTGAGTGACCATATTTTTCAAGGAGAGGCATCAACCCCCGTTATGAAATACGTCGGTTTGGTTGAAAAAGGGAATGCCACCGTTCTGCAAGAAATACCAGATAGTTATTTAGGGCCAACGCTACATCTACAACGAGGACAAAAGGTAAGACTCACCCTTAGCAATGAACTACCTATGCCAACGATTATTCATTGGCACGGGCTGCACCTACCAGAAGAAATGGATGGTCATCCACGATACGCGATAGAAGAAGGAACATCGTACACCTATGAATTTGAGGTGACAAATCGAGCCGGAACCTATTGGTATCATCCGCATCCGCATCGAATGACAGGTGGGCAAGTTTATTATGGCTTGGCTGGTTTGTTCATCATCCATGATGAAACTGAAGCTATCTACAATTTACCAAGTGGGGAATTTGATTTGCCGTTTGTTATTCAAGACCGTACTTTTACTCAAGATAATCAACTTCAGTACGTTGACAATGGTCATCAAATTATGGTTGGTTATTGGGCCAACAATCTCCTTGTTAATGGTCAGTTGAATTTTGAGCAAGAAGTGGCAACCAGTGCTTACCGTCTCCGTTTATTAAATGGTTCTAATGCGCGTATCTACAAAATAGCGTGGGATGATGGCTCACCATTAACTGTCATCGGCAGTGATGGTGGTTTGTTAGCTGCTCCTGAAACTTATGATTATATTGTGCTTGCACCAGCCGAAAGAGCTGATTTGTGGGTGGATTTCAGTTCCGATGATTTGGGCAAAACACATCGTCTACAAGCATTACCTTTTGAAGGTGGTAACCGTGAAACTGTTGATTTGATTCCATTTGTTGTCTCCAAACAGGTCCCTCAATCTTTTGAACTCCCTCCTGAATTTGCGCCATTAGCTTTTCATCAGGCAAGTGAGACAATCAATTTTGACAACCCGCGCCAGTTCAATTTTTTTGTCAATCATATGACGCCTACGATAGACGGCCGTGTTTTTGAAATGGATGCGGTCACAGATGAAGAAACGGTCAAACTAAACACAAAAGAAATATGGGAACTCACCAATGATATGAATCAAAGTGGGTTCCCACATCCCATACACGTGCATGGTCTCCAATTTCAAGTGCTAGAACGTTTCATCAATGATGAAAATCGTGCACTCTGGGACAGCGTCAAAGAAGGATATATCGATTCCGGCTGGAAAGATACTGTTTTGCTTATGCCAGGGGAACGCGTACATATTCTCTTAAAGTTCGAAGATTTTGCAGGAACTTACCTTTATCATTGCCACAATCTTGAGCATGAAGATGGGGGAATGATGCGTAATTTTCAAATCGTTGGGTGACATGATGAACAATCAACGCACAAATATACGCGCCATTTGGCGGGTACAAGCACCGCTAAATAGCGCTTCTCTCATTAGAAAGATTTGTTATGCTTGCCTCGCAAAAGATTGTCAATCCGCAGATGAGGTTGTTTGTTATGAAATTATTTTTAAAATCACCTTTTTGGGCATTGCTGATTCTGATTGTTGCTGGGTGTGCAAATACAACAGAAGAGCAATCAGGTGTAAGTACAAGCAAAGATCCTGTTTTGGTGATGTTCTATACGGAAAACTGAGCCCCCTGACAGGCAATGATGCCCATCGTGAATGGGCTAGAAGCAGAATTTGCAAATGAAATTACGGTGCAACGCCTTGATGCGGCTGAGCCGGAAAACGTTGAATTGATGCAAATGTATGGGGTACGTGGACATCCATCTTTTGTACTCTTAGATGAAAACGGCCGTGTTGACCAAACTTTTTTTGGCCCGCAAGAAGAAGATGTTTTGCGTGTGGCCATACAAAATAAATTGCCTTAGTTGGAGCTAACTTGTGAAGAAACATCTATATATCATTCTATTCATTACCATCTTAGTAATTACTGCGTGTGATCCAGCTGCTGAAGCATTGATAGAAGCTGACAATAAAGAATCGTCCGAGACAACATCTCTCACCTCTGATGAGATGGATGTTGTCCCATCTGCTTCTGCTTCCGAAGCAACAGGAATAATTGCAGAGAGCAGTAAAGGGGATGAAGAGGTAACGGCCGTAAATGCCCCAACATCCAGCGAGCAAGGCAGCTACCCTGGCACGACCGAGCCTAGAGCGATCACATCGATGGGGGATCCCAATGCACCTATTGTCATGGTTGAATACTCCGATTATCAATGTCCTTTTTGTCGGCGACATTTTTTAGAAACCATGCCCCAACTCAAAACAGAATTTATCGACACGGGACGAGTCTATTACGTCTTCAAAGATTTCCCGATTGCGAGTTTGCATCCACTCGCTTATCGCCTGCATGAAGCCGCTTTGTGTGCTGGAGATAGCGATGGGGCGGACGGATATTGGCAAGCACACGACCTCTTTTTCAATCAAGCCGAACGTTTTCAGCAAAATAGTGAATCTGCAATAGATGAGGTGATACTGACAGCAATCGGGGAGCTCGACCTCTCGGTTGAGGAAATTGAAGGATGCCTGCAAGACGGCCGTTTTGCCGATGACGTACAAGAGTATGTGGCTGAGGGTCAAGCATTGGGAGTCAGTGGTACGCCCTCTTTCTTTATCAACGGCAATTTGTTTGTCGGGGCGCAACCATTCACTGCGTTTCAATCGGCTATCAATCAAGTGGAACGCGGCGAATCTATTGCGGCTGCACCAACCCAACCGCCGCCACCTCCGCCAGTTGCGCCAACTCCTGCCAC
>JBNKHS010000171.1:0-8815 GCA_050290485.1 Promineifilaceae bacterium (SeqCode)
AGGGTAATAAAGGAGACTTCACTATCTATGTTGGCTGACCACGATGAATGAAAATGTCGAAGACGCGCCAGCGGCAGGGTCTCTATAAATATTATTTTCAGAGGAAATACTATGCAGGAAAATAGGACGAAAACAAAATTACAAAACGGAGATCCTGTTTTTGGCGTCATCTCATCTTCAACAGATCCGATGATTGCCGAGATATTAGGGTTGTGCGGTTTCGATTATTACATGATTGATGGGGAGCATGGCCCTTTTGAGCCGGAAACAGCTACAAATATTGCCCGTGCCTGCGAAGTCGTTAACGTAACGCCTTTAGCACGGCTTGGCTCGAAAGATCCCAAGCTTGTTTTGCAATACATGGATGCGGGCTTCTTGGGCATCATGATGCCCGGTCTAGAAACGGTTGCTGAAGTTGAAATGTTGGTCAACGCTGTCAAATATCCACCAGTCGGCAAACGGGGCTTAGGGTTAGGACGTGCCGCAAATTACATGCTGGGGTCTGGGGCTTCGCAAGCGAAGTATGTTGAAGAAGCCAATCAACAAACATTGGTCCTCCCCCAATTTGAAGATCCAGCACTGCTTGGTCTATTGCCAGAAATGGTGAAAGTCCCTGGGGTAGATGGCTTTGTGTTTGGCCCTCGCGATTTATCATTGGTGATGGGGTATCCAGATGGACCGAACCATCCCGAGGTACAAACACTCATTGATGAAGCAATTGGCATCATCAAAGGTGCCGGATTGATTGTGGGCATTACGGCAAGTACACGCGAAACGGCCGTTTCTCAAATCAATCGTGGCGCAACCTTCATTCTCAACTCATTACCTGCTTTACTCAAACAAAGCAGCTTCTCATTCCTCGACCAAGCGTAAATCCACCCCCTACAAATAAACCTTAACAACAGAATTGATGTAAAATCTTCAATTCTGTTGTCTCAAACATTTCCCCGTACAAGACCAATAACCCATTGATAACTCAACCCTATTTCTATATCTTTGAATTGAATTTTGTATGGAACTACCCTGCAAAATGAGTACTTGTAGCTAGATAAATTCAAGCAGTTAGGACATTTGTACCAATTAAGAATAGAACAGCGCATTTTTACAGATTTTGTAAGCGCAATCGACTAATTTCATTGATGGAAAATAATTTTTACGTTCAAAATTTGTCAATGTGACACAACGCACAAAATCAGGACTCTCACGTCATATTGTTGGGAATAAATCATTTAAATATGGGTCAAATAGCACAAGAAGCCAGTGACGACGCGAAAACCAAGCGGCGCATCAAAACGTTTTATTCTGGGATAGGGCCAAAAATCATTTTACCTTATCTCGTTTTAACGTTGATTGTTGCTGCCGTTGGTGCCTACATTGTCGTCAATCTCGTCACCAGCACGCTGCAGGAACGGTTTAACAATCAGTTATTAGATGCTGGACGTGTCGTCTCGGAAAGTGTCGTTGCCCAAGAAGAAGCTCGTTTAGCAACGTTGCGCCAAATTGCTTTTACAGATGGTGTGCCCCAAAGTGTTGTCAATGGTGATGAAGCTGCATTGGCGGCATTGGTCCCGCAAATCATGGTCAATAGTCAGCTGGATACGGCCGTATTGCTAGACTTAAACGGCAATGTTATCTATGGATGGCACAACCAAGCAAACGCTACCGACAACCCATTCGCCAATATGAACTTGGGCCAACTTGAAGATGTACAGCTTGTGTTAGAAGGGTACATTGATGAACTTGGTGACAAACGCGCCATGTTGGCCGAAACCCCCTACGGTATGATGCTCTTCACTGTTGGCCCCATCTTCCAAGGAAACGAGCAAGTTGGGGCAATTCTTGTTGGAGCAGACATCCACAAAACTGTACTTAGCCTCACGGAAAACGCAGTTGCCCGCGTCACCCTTTACGATCCGCAAGGGAATGTCTTGGCCACAACTGTTGGTGATGGCAGCGACCAATCTACAGCCATCTTACAAGAATCACCAGATCTGTATGGTACTGTCATCTCGCTATTACAAGAATCGCCAATACAAGTCCAAGTCGTCACCGAAAATGCAGAAACCAAAGTACCGCTACGCGATTTAGAAATCTTAAATCAGGAGTACGAGCTTGCCTTTGGAGATTGGCGCTTACGTGACCAATCATTTGGGTTGTTTAGCGTCGCCCTGCCTCGTAATTTTATCGTCAGCACAGCAGCAACCAGCCGTGATTGGTTAAATGTTGTTTTCATTATTGCCACCATTTCTGTGTTCACCATCGGGTATATCACTGCACGTCACATTGTAAAACCAATCAATAAATTAGTAGACACAACAACGGCCGTTGCCGATGGCAACCTCACGCAGCGTACAGGCATTGACACCAACGATGAAATCGGCGTGTTAGCCTCATCATTCGATGTGATGACCGAGCGATTGGCCGCACATAATCAGCAATTGATCGCCCAAAAAAGTGAGCTTTCAGCCATTTTGCAAAGTATTGCTGATGCAGTCATCGTTTTTGACACAGAACAAAAGATGGTGAATTCGAATGCAGCCGCACAACTCCTTTTAGCAGATCTCGATACTGCCACCAAAAATGAACGTATCTTGCAAATGTTAAATGAAGCACTTGAGTCTACATTGCCCAAACGATTTGAAATTGGCAACCGTGTTGTTAGTGCATCATCAGCAAAGGTACAAACACCAGAAGGCACCCAGTCGGGTACAGTTATGGTTTTGCGCGATATCACCAAAGAAGCGGAAGCTGAAAATTTGAAAAATGCCTTTATCACCAGCGTTTCACATGAATTACGGACACCGCTCACCGTTGTTAAAGTGTATGCGGATCTGATGCAAAAAATGGCCACAGAGGATACCGATCCACGTCAACTCACTGCCTTAGTGAAAATTGAAAAAGCATCTGGTGAGTTGGAACAACATATTGAAAAACTTATCAACATATCAGAACTACAAGCAGGCACATTAAGCATCAAGAAAGAAGCAATTCGTCTCGATGAATTGATACAAAACTTATTCGTTGAATGGCAGCCACGCATGGAAAAACGAGAGATTCAATTCTCCCTTAATCTACCGGAACATCCTGTCTGGATTGATGCTGACCCCAAAAATTTGCATTGGGCGCTCGATAATATCTTAAATAATGCTCACAATTACACGGCAGAACAAGGTGTTGTTGCGCTTAGTTTGTATCAGCTAGATGGTGAAGCGATTGTTGAGATCAAGGATAACGGCGTCGGCATTGCGTCTGCAGATCAAGAATATATTTTTGCCGGATTCTTCCGTTCGGAAAATAATGTGAATTATGTGGAACGGGGAATTGGGTTAGGACTCTTTATATCACGCGCAATTTTAGAATTGCATAACGGCCGTATTTGGGTCAACAGTAAACTAGGGGAAGGAAGTATCTTCTCATGTGCTGTTGCACAAATTGAGCCTCCAAAACAAGATACAAAAAATGAAACAGCATCGGAAGTTGCAGTTGATGCCCAATAATCAAAGAACACATCTATGCAAAACAGTGCATCCAACAAAAAAAATCAATTGCCTTTACTCTTGCTCTTCTTGTCTGCAATATTGCTGAGTTTAATTTGTGTTTCTTCAGCAACATTATTAGCGATTTCTATGGGTACACAAAACGAGATTAATGCAAATATACTTGCGCAAAGCAATGCCAACTACCAACAGGAACAAAGTCGTCCTGTATTTGGGCAGCTCAACCCAGAAATCATTCTTGACGCAACACGGGATGGGGCTAGCTTGTCGCAAACACCCATGCCATCTAGTCTAGGCGACATGATTCAAAATGGGGTGAGCACCGCCGTCGCGCAAATATTTCCAACCCCAAAGCCAGCTTTGTTACCACCACCTGTTGTCATTATGCCCACAGCAGAAAACACGGAAACGGCTGTTCCTGCTGCCACAGCCACAGCAAGCGCAACGCCACGTCCATCTATCACACCTATTCCAGCAACAAGCACTGCCACGGGAACCGCAATCATTATGACGCCAACCCCAACGTTATGGCCTACTGTCACGCTGACAAATACACCGTTCCCAACATCTATCCCAACAGCAACGCAACCACCTGTAAGCAATCCACCCCCAACGACAAACACACCGCAGCCAACTGCCACGGCAACATTTACACCCATCCCAACGGCAACCAGTACCAATACGGCCGTTCCAACAGCTACCGCGACCGCCACAGCCACTACACTACCAACCGCCACGGCAACAGCAACATCGACAGCAACGCCAACGGCCACGGCAACAGCTGCTCCTGTCGATGTTTTCTTCGATGACTTTGAGAATGATTTAGGATGGACAACAAATCCAAATGGTAGTGACACAGCAACCACTGGCATGTGGGAACGAAGCGACCCTGAAGAAACAACCTATGATTCCCTCATATACCAACTGGGAACAACCGTTAGTGGGAATCATGATTTAGTCACAGCAGGGGCATTAGGCAGTATATCTGGACCTGATGTAGGTGCGAATGATGTTGACAATGGTACAACTTCAATTCGCTCACCAAATATCAGTTTACCAAGTAGTGGCACCTTAACCCTGTCATTTAATTACTATCTGTCACATTACAGCAACAGTGGCAGTAATGACTATTTGCGCATCAGTATTGTGGGCAATACAACAGTTATTGTCCTCGAAGAACTAGGTGCAAATGATAAAGATCCCGCTGTTTGGGACAGTTTTAATACAAATTTAGATAGCTTTGCTGGAGAAACCATTTACATTCTTATTGAAGCATGTGATGGCGGCATACCAAGTTTAGTTGAAGCGGGGATAGATGACGTACACATCGTATCGAATTAATCCCAGTTCATTGTAGTGTACCAAAACAAGAAAATTTGCCTGTAGTTATGCACACATAAAATCAACGATGGGGCATTGCTAGCAAATTTATGGACGTAGTTATTCCATGATACAGCAATCAGATTCAAAAAAGAGCAATCAATTTGCCCTCATCCTCTTTTTCCTTCTAGCCATTTTATTGAGCTTAATTTGCGTTTCCTCGACTACCTTTTTAGCGATATCAAATGGAACACGAACGGAGATAAGTGCCAGCATTCTCGCCCAAAACAAAGCAAATTATCAGCCATATAAAAGCAGTGAAAGCTTCGGGCAACTTAACCCAGAAATTATGCTAGCGGCAACACGTGACGCTGAAAATTTAGCTCATACAAGAACCCCCAATAACCTGACAAACGATTCCAATTCAAATCAATCGTCACCAGCCAACGTCTTCCCGACTCCTGAGCCAACTAAACCTTCGCCAACACCGACTGCTACGGTAGAACCAACCGCCACAGCAACCCCAATACCCACAACCAGGCCAACCCGGACCCCTATCGCAACGCCTCATGTTGTGCAAACAGCCACAGCTTCTGCGCCAAACAACACACCAACAATTACGCCTACCTCACAATCAATAACAATTGCCACACCATTCCCTACACCTACAGCAACTCAAGAATCAGGCAACGGCAACGGCAATGGCAATGGGAATGGAAACGGTAATGGGAATGGAAACGGTAATGGGAATGGTAATGGGGGGAATAACGGCGGCAATGGAAGTGGCAGTGGAGGAAGTACTGGTGATAATGGCAATGGAAACGGAAATGGGGGGAATAACGGCGGTAACGGTAACGGCAATGGAAACGGGAACGGGAACGGTAATGGAGGAAATAACGGTGGCAATGGCAACGGAAACGGAAATGGGGGCGGAAACCAACCTTAGCAAATAGGATCTAATTTTGTCTAAAACGGCCGTTTTATTCCCTCAAATCAGAGACAAAGCGAGTTGCCAGCACTCATTGTCTCGCAAAAACCCATACAATTGTCCCTTGCTTAAACAAAATTGACCCTCTATGATTGCAGGACAAAATCTATTTCAACGAGTATTGTTATGAATTTAACTTCAGTTAGCGACGGTATTCGCCAGCGAATTACCGCCACGGTGTTTCTCTCGCAAAGTTTATTTTCGGCTGCCATTATTGCCTCTTTTACCTTAACCCCTATCATTGCTGTCGAACTCAGCGGCAATGAAGCGACAGCAGGATTCCCCAGCACCACGACCCTTTTAGGACGCGCTCTCGCCGCTTATCCCATTGGCGTTCTTATGGACAAGGCAGGGCGACGTATGGGGCTCTCTATAGGATTTGCCCTTGCCGTTTTAGGGGCTTTTATGAGTATTGCATCGATCATGACAGGATCTTTTTGGGGCTTTTGTCTGGGAGCAGCTTTTATTGGCATGGGGCGTAGTGGGACAGATCAAGGACGGTACATTGCCGCCGAAGTTTATACAGAAGATCGTCGCGCAAAGGTGATTGGTTTAGTTGTCTTTGCAGGAACAATTGGTGCAATTGCTGGCCCATTACTCGTTCCTCCCTCAACTGCAATTGCTGAAAGCATAGGGATTACTGGTTATGCAGGGCCATACCTTATTGCTGCCGGGTTATACTTGTTGGGCTTAGTAACCGTATTTGCCTTTTTGCACCCTGACCCTCGTGACGTTGGGGCATTGGTATCTGCTCAATCTGCTTCTATTTTAAAAGAGGCAGGAAACGCAAGGCCTTTGACTCAAATCTTTCGCCAACCCACGGTCATTCTTGCTACTGCTTCTATGATTATTGGTCAGCTGGTAATGACATTGATCATGGTGATCACGCCTTTGCACATGCATCATCATGAGCATTCAGAATCCTCGATCTCCTTTGTTATTATGGCGCATACATTGGGTATGTTTGGACTTTCGGGTCTTACCGGCTGGTTGATTGATCGATACGGCCGTATTCCTCTAATCATCGGGGGTGCTGTTATCTTGATCATCTCCAGCCTCATGGCACCTATCTCTCCAGACGTTGCTGTTTTAGCCTTGGCACTCTTCCTGTTAGGTTTAGGATGGAATTTCTGCTTTATTGCCGGCTCTTCCCTCCTCTCTGACTCACTAAAATCAAGCGAAAGGGGGAAAGCACAAGGTACATCAGAAATGATGGTCTCCGTTGCTTCTGGGCTAGGTGGTTTGTTAACTGGTTCCGTCTTTGCAACGGGCGGCATGATTGCTGTTGGTGCATTTGGGTTAGCCAGTTCTCTAATATTGATTGTGGCTTTATTTGGGTATGGTCTTAACAAAAAAAGAAATTTAGGAGCCGCTTGAGTCACAAATGAATCAAACCAATGTAATCGTTTTGTGTATTCCCCTGTAACACCATTGCCCCACTGCCCGATCGATATCTACCAATCGGTTAACGCAAATTGATAGTAGCCACGACAGGTCGATGATCCGACCCATAGCCATCATCGATAACTTCGCTCATTTTGACCTGCCAATCCTCGCTCACAAAAATATAATCAATACGTAACATGGGTGGAATCCACTGCAAATGGGAATCCAATTGTGGCACGTATGTATACAATATATCTGGTTCAGGATAAGTTAGCCCAAACCCTTGGCCAGCAACTGTATGGGTATCAACTAAATGATCGGCAATATATTTATAATTTTCGCTTTGGTGTGTTGTGTTTAAATCCCCCATCAAAATGACGGGGACATCTGCATCTTTCACAGCTTCTTCAATAATCAATAAATCTCTCTTTTGTTCTTTCCAAATCGATTGCTTTACGGCCGTTGGCGCATGTACGTTCCAAACATAAGCTTCGCCTTCTGGCAAAGATAGGCGAACGAGCTGACTTTGCATCAAATCCTCATCCACGTGTAATTCTTGCACAGGGAAACGGCTAAACATCGCCAGTTGTTCATCTAAGGCTAGATAAGGAAATTCATCTCCTAAAGCAAGCAGCAACGCATTCCGCGATTCATCTGTAATTTCTTGTAAGGCAACAATATCTAAATCGGAAGATAATATGAGCTGTGCGAGCGGCTCCATTTGATCATTTCTAGGATGCACATTAAATGTCATGATGCGCAAATCATCAGTTACATCAATCATCAGAGGCGTCGGAGGAAGTGCAAGCGCCCACAATTGATTTTGGTAAACACTTAAGGATAACAAACCAAGTAACCCAATCGTTAACCACTTCCGTTGCAACCAAATCGCCATTAAGAATGCAAATGACAAGGCAGCAACCATCCAAATAGTCAGAAAGTTCCCCATGCGAATAGTACGCCAAGAATCACCCACAAAATTTCGCGAGAACATCCAAATTGTTACCCAAAGGGCAAATGCAGAAACGAGAACAGTTAAGATGTGCCTTACTTCTTCCCAGTTTCGATCAGTTTGGTATCGCAAAAATTGACGCATGAACTTTCCTCCATTGTTAAATAGCAACAACCATAAGGTTTTAAGAAATTTGCCAATCCAACTTAAGCAAATTTATTTCTCATATTTTGTGAACGCGCTAAAGTTTTTGAAATAACAAATGCGCTTTCACTCCAGTAATCGGCGTTTTGGCATCAATTTATTTTGAGAAATTTTCTGCCGATTACATCACACAATAAATATGGGCTACCACTACGGAAAAAAGGAATACGCTTAAGGTTACTCAAGCAGTTAGCAAACAACAGCTACCAGCGAATAACAAGGACACAACTTTGGGCTAACAAATACAAAACAATCTTCAATTGATGAACTACTAATGATTTTTACTGGAAAATTATACAATGTTCGGCAAAATTTGGGAATGGAGAATTCCGCCTTTTGCCAAACGAAATACGGCCGTATCCAATACTAAAATACCACGCTCCCCAGCCACACAACTAAAACTCACTCAATGATCAACGACTCGTAACCCAAACCTTCTCCCCCGCCAATACTTGAGCTAACTGTTGT
>JBNKHS010000172.1:0-8813 GCA_050290485.1 Promineifilaceae bacterium (SeqCode)
ACCGGAAAAGGCAACTTCGACCTGGCCGACACGCAGAGAGCCGACTTCACGAGGTGGAAGTTTGGTAAGATTTACTTCCCATCCTGCGCCTGTGATTTTAGTGTCGGAAACGGCCGTTCCTCCCAATTCTTCCAAATATTCGCGCAACAACCAAAGGGGAATGCCGTGAATTTCTTTCATTGGGTCGTTTGTATTGCTCATTTTTAGCCTCCACCAACAGCGGGAAACACATCTACTTTATCTCCTGCTTTGATGGGGGTATCAACTGTATTTGAAAGGTAGGGGGCATCACGGCCATTTATAAACACATGCACATGACGATACAGTTCCCCATTTTCATCCAACAATTCTTTGCGCATGGGAGGGAAGCGTGTCACGATGGCATCCAACAATTCGCGTATGGTGGCATTTTGGGGGAGATCAAACTCTATTGTTTTCTGGCCAGCAATTGGCCGTAATGTGGCATAAAAATTCACGTTCATGAGCGGTTTTCCTAAATCAAAGTTGTGTAAATAATTGCAGGTTATTTTAGGATAGCACGGGATAGACCTCCTGCCAACCTGGAAAAGATACAATTCCAGGGCTCTGCACATTTTTTATTTAGTGCAATCCAATTACGGACGTTACAATCTCTCAAAATGCTATTCGGGCTCAATTGTAAAGCGGAAGGGGAAACCTTCTAGACGCGCTGCTGCAGTTGCTTTATTGACACGAAATTCAGCTTCTGACTTTGGCAAAACATCTACAACAGATTGTCCTTCGTTGTGGACTTGCCACATAATTGCTTCCGCGAAGATAATAGGCTTTTTGAATACCTGGATCATAATTCGAACAACAAACTCCATAGTGGTTACAGAATCATCGTGAGCAATAATTTTCCACAGTTTTTCTTTTTCTTCCTTTTGCTCAACAAAAAGTTCCTCTTCAGTGTGAGGATTTCCAATTTCTGGAGTTGTTTGATAGATGGTTGCATTTGCCATATCTCAATATTTTGCTAGGTTTTGTATAATAAGTCAAACTTCCCAACACCATATAGCTTATGATAATAAACCTTAACGTAAGCTATTTTTAGTTCAATACAACACCTTTTTCATCCAAGTTCACGATGCGATCCCCATCGTCGTCTTTTAACAACAGTTCCCATGTTTTCAAGTCAAATCTAAATTCCTGGGATATTTCATTGTCTTGTTGATCTCTTTGCACCAACTGTCCCCAAACGGCCGTTTCATCTCGGCCTCGTAAACGCAAAGACACACCTTGCCAACGACAATAATAGACTAGAGGTTTCATGCTTCGATTGCCTCATATTGTTCGAATATTTTTCGGTATGATGGCGAGACAGCCATCAGCTCTTCATGAGTTCCTTTGCCTTCTAAACGGCCGTTTCTCATGACTAGCACCAAATCTGCCCAGCGAATTTGTGATAACCGGTGTGTGATCAAAATCGTTGTCTGTTCCTCAGACGCTCTAATAATCGCTTGTTGAATTTGATCTTCCGTTGCACTGTCTACAGCACTGGTCGAGTCATCCAAGATCAAAATGCGGGGTTTAGTCAGGAATGCACGCGCCAGTGCAAGTCGCTGCCGCTGACCACCAGAGAGCGTAACACCGCGCTCACCAATGACGGTGTCATACCCATCTTGAAAGCCCAATATGAATTCGTGTGCTTGTGCACCTTTTGCGGCTTCTATCACTTCTTCTTTGGTTGCTTCAGGATTGCCAAAGGCGATATTTTCGGCAATGGTGCGCGAGAAAAGGAATATATCCTGCTCAATGATAGATATTTGCTGGCGCAGTGTGGCCAAGCTCCAATTACGCACATCAATTCCATCCACCAAAACACGGCCGTTTTCCACATCATAAGTACGGTTAATTAACTTAACAATGCTACTTTTACCTGAACCAGTCTGCCCCACAATAGCTACCGTCTGACCTGGTTCAATAGCAAAATTAATATCTTGCAACACACAAGTTCCGCCGACATAACCGAAACCAACATTTTCAAATTTTATACTGCCTACAATTTCGTTCTGGCAACCATCTTTGTTTTCGTCTAACAACGTTTCACGCTGCATTAAATCTAATACACGGCGTGCACCAGCCAATCCCAGCGAAACACGAGAATAAGCGGTTAAGGAAATAAATGTAGGAAATCCAAACAGAGCCAGCAAACCCATATAAGCGACAACATCCCCTACCGAAACTTCTCCTAATGAATAAAGATACAATGCTAAAGCAAACCCAATAGCTTGCGTGATACCCATTAGAAGTAACGGTAAAAAGCGGGCCTCAATTTTTCCCTGTTCCACGGCAGCAGAGCGAAACTCGTACGCGTTTTGATGAAATACGGCCGTTTCTTGCTCTTCTTGCCCCGCCCCTTTAACGAGCTCTACGCCATCAACAGATTCTGCTAAACGGCTGTTCATACGCCCAAAAGCCAAACGAACCCGATCGGAAACTGGCCGCAGAAAACCCAAGTAACGAACTAGAGCCAGAAAATAAGTAATGACAAAAAAGAGTGGTGCAAGAATTAGCAATGGGTGATAACGAGGCGCCAAGACTAGGGGCATAATCATGAAATTGGCCGAACCAACAACCAAATTAAGGCCTGGATACATCATTAAATTCACTTCATGGACATCATTAGTCGCTCGAGCCATCGTGTCGCCGACAGGTTGCATATCATGGAAGGCCATACTTTTGCCCAACAAGCTAATATACAACTCTTCGCGCATATCTCGCTCTATGCGTTCACCAACAACAGAACTAGAGAAGTTACGCCCTAACTGCAGAACAGCACGTACCGTTTGACTAATAATTACACCCAAGGCGGCATAGCCAAGCATGCTTGTATTCGCTGGTGTTTCCAACACAGCATTAAAAGCCATCCCTAAATAAATAGGAATAGCAGCAGCCAAAGCAGCATTGCCAAAAGCACCAATCAACATGACCAGGATCAACAGCTTATGCCGTGAAAGATGGGAGAAAACCCAACGATTTGCAGTACTTTTGTCGGAATTTAGCGAAGTATTAACGACAAATTCACTCAAGATAATCATCCTTTCCGATAGGATTGGTCTACATGGTAGTTATTTCCATTAACCTACCTGGCTATTAGATCTACAAACTTTGCAAAATACAGGTGGGCAGGAAGTTTTAGTACATGTTAAAAAACAACTTTTTCTCAACTTTAAAACAAAATTCAGCGACTACCGCCTCAACATTGCCTATGCCTAATTATCGCACACTCAACCCAATTGGGCATCAAGATCAAATGATAAGCCCTCGTTATGCCTCCAAAAGCAGTATGAAGCGAATCGTGATTATCGGTTCTAGCGGATCTGGTAAATCAACTTTAGCACGTCAACTGGGCAACGATTTAAACCTACAGGTTTTTCATTTGGATCAATATTATTGGCAGCCCGGTTGGGTTGAAACACCTGAGGATAAATGGCAAGCGAAAGTTGATTCCATGACAAAATATGATTCCTGGATTATTGATGGTAATTATCGGGAAACGTTAGATTTGCGCTTGAAACGTGCAGATTCAGTTATCTTTATGGATTTACATCCATTTATTTGCTCCTGGCGCGCAATTAAAAGACGTATCGTTTACCGTAACCGTCCCCGCCCTGATATGGCTGCAGGTTGTGTAGAAAAGTTATTTGATCCCCAACTTTTTGAATTTATGCGGCATATTTGGCAATATCCTTACCGTGCCAAACCAGAGGTGATGCAAAAACTGGAAACTGTTGCCCCAGAAAAGCGGGTCATTTGGCTGCGTTCTAGAGCACAAGTTAATAATTTCTTGCAATCTCCGTTTAATTATCCCGCATACATGCCCAACGCAATCTTTTACTAATTCAACAGTAGACGTTTACGCTTGTAACTGAATTGTATGCAGCTTGGTATAAATTGCCCCATTGGGTGTTAATTCGCTTTGGTATAACGTTACGGCCGTAACTGAGAACAGTTGTGGTGCTACGTCCCCACCCCACTTCATTCTGCCCAATTTTGCACTATCTTTCACACGACCAATGGTAAGATGCGGATTATATTTTCGTGTCTCTAAAGGATAGTCTACCTGTTGTAATGTGTGATCAACTGCTTGTTTTAAGGCAATAAGCTGCCGTATCTCCCCTTGTAATCCCACCCAAAGCACGCGTGGATGTTTTTTATTGGGAAAACATCCCAATTGATTGAGTTGCAAACTGAAGCTCTGTTGTACTGCATTTAGTTCATCTAGCGCTGCGGTCAGCTGCGGGATTTTAGAAACGGCCGTATCGCCCAAAAAGCGTAATGTAAGATGGATGTTATCGGGTTTTACCCAACGCACAGTTTTGTTTGATATTTGTTGTTGTAACAAATCAATTGAGTGCTGCAAGGCCATCTTAACGTCGGCTGGCAACGATATGGCGATAAATAATCGAGATGTCTTATCCATAATTAAAAAAGTGAGTATGATCACATGACAATAAAGGTGGAAACGATTATAGTGTATACAAATTGTTTCCCACAATAGCAAACATTGAAGACAAATGACAACCTGATTTTGGAGGTTTGCTATGAAACAGGTTTATCATGTCACAGGTAAATATTTGGCTCGCTACCCTGATGGACATTATACAGGGGATATTGGAATCAGTGCCGACATTGACGCAAAAAGCCCTAAAAGTGCAAAGACACTCATCGCCAAAAAAACGACCGATACTTACGGGTTTGTTGATTTCAAATGGCTTTCCGTTTCTGTAAAGAAAGCAAAAGAGCCCACAGGATAACCATTTACCTAAACAATCCAGATTTAAACATCACGTTGCTTACTGAGCAAAATTTGATCTTGCCAAAAAGTTGCCACCCAATCTGCCAATAAAAGTGGAGCAATGAATACGAAGAGAACAACTCCAAAAGTAAAGACATTGGTGGTAGGCAACAATAAGATAAACAACATCAACAACATGCAAATGTTTGAGGTCATTAGCCATGGGAAAACCTTGTTGGCATCTTGTGGGGAACGCAGAACAAAAGCCGAAACGGCCAAAGCAGCAATGACCATAACAACAAAGAGTATCTTCGTCTCCAATAGATAAGCATTGCGTAGTTGGTAATCTGGATTGTGGGTGATTAAAAACAACCCAACCAAAATAAGCAATATTTGCAAGCACATCGCATACATTTGAAACATTTTAGGCAAATATCGTTTTTGATTTGCCAAAGTGCGTACACCAAACCAAATAGGTGTCGTTTTTGCCTTGTGTCTTTGGTCATTTTCCAAATCGCGTAAGGCCCCATTCACACCATTAACCAACAAGATATAAACGACGATAAATAAAACAATGCTTATTGTCATGGGCATCACTACAGAGGATACGGCCGTTGCGCCAAACAAGATCAACATTCCCCACCCCATACCTTGAATGAAATCTGTAAATGGTGGTACAGAAAACCGTTTGCCCCAAAAATTGTAGATGCTCATCAATACGAAGGCCATGGTTAAACAGGCAAATGCAACCAGATCCCGGGTTATGAATGAGGCAATAAAATATGCGGTTACAAGATTTAGTAGAACAAAGATAATCGCCGTTTTTTCCGAAATTGCACCACAAACAAGTGGATAATGCTTACGCAAGCTTTGCGTGCGATCGATAGGCAAATCGATAAGATCGTTTAACACGTAAGCGTAATTATGAAACGCTGTCGCCACGGCTAAAAGCGAGAGGAGTTGTGTCCGGGTTTGCGCTTCTGTTACAGATATTGCACCGAAAATGGGCAAAACGGCCGTATATCCCCAAATTGGCAAATGTAAAAAACGAACAAAATGCATCATTCAGCAGGGAAATCGGCCGCACACCAATACTGCAGCTCAGAACCATTCGTTGGATGCGTAAAGTAATTTAGCCCTGTAAATCCATGCCCGCCTACAAATTGATTAATTGGCCCATTATCCAGCGGCAATTGATACAACTGTGTCGTTGCTGGCCCAAATGTTGTGCTTACAAAAATAATCACGGCACGTTCTTGATTTGCTTCGCCTGGTTGATATTGTCCTGTAATAATGGTTTCTCCAAATTGAGAGAAGAACTCTTGATTATTGCTGTCCAAACGATAACTTTGCTCTGCTTCAAGCGGTTGGGTTGCATCCGAGCGATAAGCAGTTGTGCAAAGAATAGCATCTGTTTTAGGGATTCGGTTTTGCCCACCACAGGCTGATAAGGTGAGTAAAATAAAGATAAAAATCACACTCTTTTTGATCATGTTTCCTCCGTTGTTGAGGGAATTTTACACGTCAACGAGGATGTAGGCATAAAAAAAGCCCACTCACGATTGAGTGGGCTTTTAAGAACGATTCAAAAATAGCTAAATGGCAGCGACCCTTGGATTGTTGTAATCTGATGGACGGATTGTGAATTTGAAGGCGATGTCTTCAATTTGTTTGCGTGTGATCATGCCTAACAAACGGCCGTATTCCACCACCGGGAGCGCATTCACACGAACAATATCCATTTTACGAAGTACAGAAATTAAATCATTGTGCAAGGCAACAGGTTTAACTCCTGGTGACATTGCCGCATAAACAAGCACATCTTGGCCATATTGTTGATACGCATGTTGTAGACCAGCTTCGGTGACAAATCCAATATATTCTTGATTATCAGCAACAGGGAAGTCTGTTTGCAAACCACCAATTTGTGCCTGCCTAGCGCGTTCTAACGTGTCGTAGGGACCAAGCACAGCCACTTGGGGAGCGTAGACATCTTGAACTGTATAATCTTGGGGAATAATCATTTGTTGTGTGTTCATACTGGGATCTTGCGCTAATTTACGGCCGTAACGCACCATAGCCAACTCTTGTGTCCCGCCACTAAATACAAAGATGGCAATCAAGATCATGAAAAAACCACCAGTCATGATACCGTAAATTCCCATCAATACAGCAACAATTCGCCCCACATTAACCGCGATCGCCGTCGCCCGTACATAATCTATTTTCATCGCTAGTAATGAACGGAAAACGCGTCCACCGTCCATGGGAAAAGCTGGCAATAAATTAAAAATCGCCAAAATAATGTTATAGATAAAGATGTAAGAGAATATTGATGTAGCGGTTAGTTCACTGTATAGAAACCCTTCAAAGACAGGGATTTGTAGTCCGTAGGCAATAATTCCCAAAACAAAAGCTAATAGGACATTTACTGCCGGACCCGCAATGGCAATGACAAACTCTTGAATAGGTTTGCTAGGCATATGGCTCAATTGAGCCACCCCGCCAATAGGCAAAAGCACAATTTGCTTAACGGGTACGTTAAAGTATTGAGCGGCAAAGCTATGACCCAGTTCATGCAAAGTGACGACAACAAAAAGCAATGAAATAATGATGACCCCAAAGAGGCCACCAGCTATATAATCTCCAAATTGCACACCATACTGGTAAGCTGCCCACAACAAAATAAGTGGAAATGTAATGTGTACCTTTAAATCAATGCCGCGAATGGCAAAAAGTCGGAAGGAACTGTTCATAATAAACCTTCTTAGCCGAAGCCAAATACCTAATCTTGGTAGTTGCTCTTCATCATAACATAAAACATATTGTTGATTATATAAACAGTTTTTAGAAATACCGTTAAAACAAGATAAGTAATTTCTATCCCCCAGCTTATGGTTTTACGATCATAGGCAAAAATATCTGTTTGATTGACTGAGAACAATCTGGGGCATTAGTAAGCCAAGGAACTGCACTTACTTGTCCATAAATAGCATCACCGCTACCAGCGTAATCACCGCTTGGGCCATCAAGTGCACCCCACCAATTGAAACGGCCGTTTACAACAACCGTCGTATGCGTATTGGAAATACCCGCATAACTATTGCCCGTGATTTCACTTTGCTGCATAAAGACAGAAGGTGTGCCCCTGTTTTCGACGGTAAGTCCCACATTATTATCAAGCAATGCTGAACACTCGACATTGAGTTGACCATCTTGAACATGAATGCCTGAATCGCTGGCACTGATGATGTTGGTATGGCTAAGTGTGACGCTGCTTGTTGGCGAGATTAGAGCAAGATTGGTAATACCATACCGAATCTCGGTGTTTTGCAGATCAACTTCCCCACCATGCACAGCAATTCCTTCCCATTGGCCGGAGGCTGAATCTGCGGCAGAGGTGATGGTGACTGGATTTAAGGGGGTTCCGTTTGTTTCTAAACGGCCGTATACCTCCACCTTGCCACTGTCTGAAATTAACAAAGAAGCGCCTGCCTCCACTGTCATCGTAATCCCTTCTGAAACTTGCAATGGGTTATCACCAACAATTTCATATCCTTCCAGATTAGGTTGCGGTAGTAAAGCAACTTCAGCACTCAAGCTGTCACTTCCATCCGACGTGAAGATAAAGACACGATCATTTACATTGTTTTTAAAAGTGACATTGTCCATTTGTAAACGATGCACACTATCGGCATCAGTCATGATGGGATGGATGGCTTGTTCAATTGTACTGTTTGTCACGGAAACCATGTTGTTTGTATTACCAAATATATTGATCCCGTGACGTAGCGAAGAACCAGTTTCGTTAACAAGAATGCGGGCATAACCAATGTCTGCTGTCCCACTCGAGTCAATGCCAATACTTCTCAAATTACTGATAGTAGCCGATGCTGTCACAGTTCCTTTGGTTGCTAGATGCCCTGACAGGAGCAAATAAACATCCTCTTGAGCTAATAATGTTGAGCCCGCCTCCATAGTCAAGGTAATTCCCTCGGGGACATGGAGGTAAGATCCTTCAATCAGTTCATACCCTTCCAAACCAGGTTGTGGA
>JBNKHS010000173.1:0-8806 GCA_050290485.1 Promineifilaceae bacterium (SeqCode)
CATCGGCTGATTTGTAAGCAACAGCAACAGTTTCTTCTCCATTCTTGGCCTCTAATTTGTCGCCAGTAACGATGATGACATCTGCATCACCATTTTTGACGAGGGCAAAGAAATCTTGCAAGCTGGATTGATCGGGGCCGTTAAAACGGCCGCTTAAAAACAAATTCAGCCCTAAAATAATTGCGAATACACCGATGATCCAGACCCATGTGGGAATAGACGGACGGTTGTTTTGTGGTTGTTCATCCATAAGATTTAACTCCTCTTCTTAGGAATTAGGGTAGGTTGTATAACGGCCGTATTTTCTTATCTACGATTTGGCCGTCTATTTTGTACAGGAATGGGAACAGGTACAGGTTCCGGTGTGGCAGCAGGGACATACAAAGCATCTGCCATTGAGTTCAATATATGTTTTAAATTACGTCGTGCATACTGCAATCGTTTTTTGACTGTGGTTAAAGGCAGTTCTAAAGAAGTTGCAATTTCCTTTTGTGAATACCCATTGATGTAATACATTTCAGTGACGATTTGCTCTTTTTCAGGCAAAGCCTGAATGGCTTCCATGACTTTTTGGGTAAGCTCAACGTCCTCTACGGCCGTTTCTGGTGCTGGCTCAGTTGTTGGTAAATCAGGCGTTACTTCAACGGAGTTGGTAAGAATTTGTTTACTACGAATCAAACGATGACACTGGGAAACAACAATCCGCTTAAACCAGCCAGAAAAAGCAACAGGTTGGCGCAACTGGCCAAGGTTTTGGTATGCAGTGACAAACGCTTCTTGTACAGCATCTTGTGCTAAATGGGCATCTTCAAGAACGGCATACGCCCAACCAATTGCAGTATCTTGAAATTGATTCACAATTTCTCCAAAAGCGTTGTGTCGTTGTATTGCTGTCAACTGTCCATTTTTTGCTTCAGTAACAACTGTTTCTATATCACGCATATATAAAAATCCCTAAAAGATGTAATTTGCTGTTTATTACCTTAGATTATACAAATTACGGTCTTGAACTTTCTGTAAAAGTATTGTTTATTGTACCTGATAGACGAGATGGATTCACTAAAATTTACACCTTGTCTCATAAATCTTATTTTACAAAAAGTGTTGTCTAATTATACAGAGCCCAAAAGTGCTAAAAAGGTGACAAATTGCTCAAAATTGCTTCGCCAACATTGGACTCAGTGCTGATTCTATACATTCTTCAACTAATCGTTGGTTTCATGTACGGCCGTTTTCGTGTAAAATAATCGACATAATGCAATCAGATTATCACAACTCACCTTCAGACGCTTCAGGCGATTGGGTCACATTTGTTGGTCGCAATTTAGGAATCCTTATCTTTTTGGTTGTTGGTTTTATTGGGATGGTTGTCGTTTATTGGTATTTTAGCCCAGATGATGCCAGCTCGGAGATGATTGCTTTGAATAGCAGCGGCCTCAACTCAGCTCCATTTTATAAACCAATCCCATCAAGAGAGATATTGCAGCGGGTGCCGCAAAGCCCAGGCCCTTTACGCATCGGTATCATTTCTGGACACAAGGGAAGTGATAGTGGCGCTGTCTGTGCTGATGGCTTAACAGAAGCAGAAATTACGGAAATTATAGCCAACCGCGTTGTATCTTACTTTCAAGCACAAGGTATAAAAACGGATTTGCTGGAAGAATTTGATACACGTTTGGGTAATTATGGAGCAACGGCCGTTATTTCCATCCATGCAGACTCTTGTCAATACATCAATGATTTGGCAACGGGATATAAAGTTGCGGGCTCATCTTATACAGATTCCACAGCATTATTGGGTTGTGTGGAACAATCTTATGGGCAAGTGACGCAATTACCGATCCATGCCAATACGATTACGCCCCATATGACCGATTATCATGTGTTCCGCACCTTACCTGTGGGTGTGCCTGCGGTTATCTTGGAAGTTGGCTTTATGAACCTAGATCGGGATCTGTTGACTAAATCTCCTGAAATTCCAGTCAACGGTGTGGTACAGGGTATTGAATGTTATTTAGCCGAAATTCGTTAATGAACGTAACGGAAGCAAGATGAACAGCTCTGATTTGGTAGCAGAAGGATATCAAGCAATCAAACAGGGGGATAAACCGCGCGCTACCTCTCTCTTTAAAGCTGCCCTTGAGCAAGATAAAAATAATGTAAGCGCATGGTTAGGTTTGGCACGCATTGCCGCCACCCCGGCCGAGAGTTTAGCGTATGTTCGTCGTGCCGAAGCGATTGCTCCCAATGACCTTACCGTGCAAAGAGCAAAGCGTTGGGCAGAAGGTCGTGTAGCGACTAGCAATATGCAATCCGATAACGGCCGTTCTTCATTTTCCCCGCGAATGGTAGCTTTTGCATTTGTTGGTATCTTGGGGATTGCCTTGTTGTTAACTGCGGCTTTTGTTTTGCGTAATTCAGGATTGGGCAATCAAACCAATGATGAGGCTGTCGAAATCGTTCAGTTAAGCACCGGTCAAGACGCTTTCACAGGGGATTTGGTGCGAGGAGAAGCTGATAATACGGCCTCTCAACCTGTGGCGCTAGCTGCGACAGCAACGCCGGAGATTCCTGGCAAAAGTGTTGCTTTGCAAGATGTACGCCCGACATGGACGGTGACACCAACCCCATTACCAACAGCAACGCCGACACCAACATTTGCGCCAACTTTCGTCAGCGAGATTTATGATAAAGGAGAACGTCCGGTTGGTATTGGGTTAGATGAAAAGTGGATAGATGTCGACATATCTACACAAACGTTGACGGCTTATGAGGGGGATACGGCCGTTTTCCAGCGGGCAATCTCTAGTGGTACATGGGAATATCCAACGGTGACTGGACAGTTCCGCATCTGGTTAACGTATGAGAGCCAAACGATGGATGGGACGTTACTGGGTTTCGATTATTATCTGGAAGATGTTCCTTACGTCATGTATTTTTATGGAGATTATGCCATTCATGGTACTTTTTGGCACAACAATTTTGGTACGCCGACAAGCCATGGTTGTGTCAATATGGCCAGAGAAGATGCTGGTTGGCTGTATAGTTGGGCGGGTTTGGGTACGATGGTTAATGTGCACCACTGATCGTCATTCCTGAAATGTTTCTGTTTTTACTATGAATAGTTGCTAATTATCTGTTCTTCATCATCCATTATCCGCTCAACAGCAGATAAACTTCCCGACGAAAATATTAGTTGAACCATTGTGTAAATGTGGGAGTGTTATCTTGCCTCGATTTTTGATGTTTATTATTTTATTACTTGTTGCCTGTTCGCAAATACCTGAACGTGCTGTCGAAACAACCGTCCCCCCAACAATTATCCCGTCACCAACCACCACTCCAACTGAGCTGCTTTTGCCGACTATCGTCCCAACAGATACGGCCGTTCCCAATACCCCAACACCTTTTCCAACACCAACAAATACCCCTGAACCAACCCCAATCGTCTATCAAATTCAAGAAGGAGAAACCTTGTTGGGGATTGCTATTGCCCAAGGAACGACGACGGAAGCGATTTTGGCTCTGAATCCAGATTTACGTCCAGAAGCGCTGCAGATTGGACAAGCAATCATATTGCCTCCCAAAACGACGAATATAAATGCTGAGGTTGTTGCTGATACCTCAATACCGACTGAAATCCTCGTTTATCAAACACAGACATATGAAACACCCGTTGGCGGATTTTGGGTGATTGGCGAAGTTGAAAATAAAGGATCAGAAGCCGTTGAAAATGTACAGGTGCAAATTCGTTTTTTAGATGATCAAGGGAATGAGCTGAATACGGCCGTTACCTGGATCGTCAATCCAATCATACAGGCTGGCGCCAAAGCGCCATTTGGTATTTTATTGCCCCAGAAACCACCTTTTGCCCAAATGGATACGGCCGTTATTGCTGGGAACCTTGTTGCCGAGATGGGTGAGCGCACCATTGATTTACAACTGACCGAACTCAATATTGATACAGAAAAACCTGCTGTGGAACTGAATGGTGTTGTCGAAAATGTGGGGGATGCCGCAGCAACTGCGATTCAAATCATCTTTTCTTTGTATGATGCCGAAAATAAGTTGGTGGGTTTTACCGTACATGAATTAGATGACTCGTTACCTGCGGGGGCGACGGTGGACTTCACGGAAACGGCCGTACCATTGCAGGTACCCGTTGAGTCGGTAACCGCTTCTCTTTTTGCTTATAAATTAGTGACTGAGACCCCATAAGTTTTGTCTAACCAACATACTGCCCCAAAATTTTAACAAATGGTTCCGGTTTGTTTGGGGAAATAAAATATTGTTTACCGTCCAGTAAAATAATTTCTACTGCTTTACTATCATCTGTGACAAACATGTGATGAATAGAGCCATCACGTTGTCTAACTTTGCCGAATAAACCAAATACGCCCCCCGAATGCTGCCATTGTCCCCACTTTCTGTGATTTCTGTAATCAATTTTGGTTGGATAGTTTATTTGTAGGATCGCTTTGCAGGGAATTTTGTATGGTGATAACGGCCGTTTTACGAGAACTTGCTTGCTTGATAATTCCACCCGTAACGGACGATAAAAAAACAGGATCGTAAACCAGATGGGCATCATCAATACAATGCTTCCCATCACAAAAAAATAAGATATTTTAGAGAATGTGGAAGCGTCTGTTGCAAATGCTGTTCCAGAGATAACAAACATTGTAATCATACAACCAAACAGTAAGGGCATGAAAATGCCAAATAGGGGGATAAATACCCAAGTGAGAATGCGTTGCTGACCATGCAAAGGTGCGATGTCGAATGTTGTCATGAATTATCCTTTTGCTTGTTTGTAGCTGATAATACGGGCTTGGATAGAAAAATGTTTTATGTAAAAAGGAGCAAACGGCCCATCTTGAAAAATTTAGTACAATTCTCCTATTCAATTGCTATTAGGATTGTTCAAAAAAAGAAGGTATATTAAATGGAGATGTGTTCTTCACCTTGTATTGGTTAACCCTTTCAATTCGTCACATCAACCATTGCGTGGTCACTGAGAATTGTACTGGAAAGGATTATCTTGATGGCTAGCCCCTTACCATCAAACGTATACACCACAGAACAATCAAACTTAACGATAGCACTTGCCATTGATTGGATTTCAAGCCCGTACCATGTTGCCTTGTGGAAGGGGATATCTGATTATGCCACTCACCATGATGTAAATCTCATCGTTTTTCCCGGGAGAGAGATAGACTCTCCTTATTATTACGAAGCCCAAGCCAATATCATTTATGATCTTATTGGTAAAAAATATATTGACGGTATTGTTTTAACTGGGGATTCAATTGCAGATCATATCGATGATGAAGCATTACTTGCTTTTTGCCGACGCTATGAACCAATACCAATGGTAAGCATTGCCAAAAAAATTGCTGATATACCTTGTGTACTTGTAGAGACTGCCGTGGGTATGCGGGATATGATGCTGCATTTAGTAAAAGATCATCAATTCAGAAAAATGGCGTTTATTCGTGGCCCAAAAGATAATTTCGATGCTCAACAACGATTTCAGATATATAAAGAAGTGCTTATAGAGTATGAGATTCCTTTTGATGCGGCTTTAGTTGCCCAAGGGAATTACCTTATAGAGGGAGGGGTTATTGCCATGCAATCATTACTTGAGCGTAATGACACCTTGCCTGAGGTCATTGTTGCTTGTGACGATTCAACGGCAATGGGGGCTATCTCCGTCTTAACCAAACATGGCATACGTGTCCCTGATGACGTGGCGATTGTTGGCTTTGATGATGAACCAGGAAGTCAGCATGTATTACCCCCGTTAACAACCGTGCAGCAACCCTTTTATGATCAAGGATATCGGGCCGCTGAAATGTTAGTAGCCCAAATTAAAAAGCAAAGTATTCCAACTATTGTCAAGTTGCCCTCAAAGCTGGTCGTACGGCAATCTTGTGGGTGTCACTCTAATGTTGTTACCCAGGCAGTGGTGCAATTGGATCCAAAACATCAACATGCCCCACTGACTACAGACGTCAAAGATTTTGTATCTCAACTTGAACAACAAAAAGCCGTGATTCTACCAAAGATGATCGAAGCAATTCGTACGACAGATGTGTCGTTGCCCATGTTAGGAGAATCTCTTTTTGACGCCTTTATTAAAGAACTAGCCACTCCCGATCCGGGCTTATTTATTAGAACATTGAATGACGTTTTATATCGAGCGATTACCTTCAGCGGAGATTTGCCGAGTTGGCAATATGCCATTTCTGTTTTGAGAAGCTGGGTTTTCTATACGACCAATAATTCAGACATTTTGTTGGTTACAGAAAATATATGGCATCAGGCACGGGTGTTGATTGGTGAATTAGCACAACGAAAACAAGCATACCGTCGCACGCAAGCAATGCAAAAAATGCAGTTGTTGCGCGAGGTTAGTGAGGGAATGATTGCAACGTTTGATATGGATTTAATGTTGAATGGGCTTGCCGAACATCTGCCTCGTTTAGGTATTAATCGTGGATATGTTACTTTGTATGAGGATGTGGATGCATTTGTGTGGGGGCGGTTGGTGTTATGTTTTGATCCAAGCCAAGTTGAGGCGTTACCGAAACATGGTTTGCGTTATGCGCTTGATGAGCTCATTCCTTCTCCTTATTTTTCATTTGAAGAGCGCTTTCATTTAATTGCGCTGCCATTATTCTTTAAGTCTAATCAACTGGGTTTTGCTGTGTTTGGTGTCGTGGAACCAGACGAGCTTATTTATGATACGTTACGTGGCCAGTTGAGCAGTGCCATTCAAGGTGCCCTGTTGATGAATCAGGTGCAGCACTATGCTAAAAATCTAGAATTGGAAGTCGAACGACAAACGGATGATGTGCGTGAGGCGAACCGCAAGCTACAGAGTTATGCAGTGGAGTTAGAGGAGGCCAATGCTAAATTGGAACAACGCAATCAGGATTTGCGTGAATTTGCCCATATATCTTCGCATGACTTGCAAGAGCCTTTGCGGAAGATTCAACTATTTAGCACGTTGGTTGAGACGAAGTATCAGGAAGTTTTGGGGAGTGCTGGGCAATATTATTTGCAGCGGATTGCGGGAACGGCGGGTCAGATTCAAACAATGATTCATGATTTGTTTGCTTTTACGCAGGTAACTTTCGAGAATCAATCTTTTTCGCAAGTGAATTTAACGGATGTTGTGGAAACGGTAACCCGAGATCTATATCCCTTAACTGAAGATACAAACGGCCGTGTTTTGTGGGATGAGTTACCGATTATTGAAGCGGTGCCTATGCTTATGTATCAGCTTTTCCATCATTTGTTGAGTAATGGCTTGAAATTTCATCGTAATGATGTTTCGCCAGAGATTTACATTACGAGCGTTGTCCGTCAAAACGGGGATATTGCCCAAGATGAATTGCCGTATTGTGAAATTCTGGTGACAGACAACGGTATTGGGTTTGATGAACGGTATGGTGAGCGTATCTTTTTTGTGTTCCGTCGTTTGCACGATCGCTCGAAATATGAGGGGAGCGGGGTGGGACTTGCTGTTTGCCGCAAGATTGTTGAGCAGCATAACGGCCGTATTTCGGCGACCAGCAAAAAAGGGAAAGGTTCAACCTTTACGGTACGGTTACCCTTAAAACAACCTTGATGTTAAACGTGTGGGGAGGCCAGAAGCAGACCATCTTTGAATTGGATAGAAAGCAAATCTCCTTCTCTTTGTATAGTCGTTGTTTGTTGGGCATCGTATTGCAGAGATACGGCCGTATGTAGCAAAACTGTATTGTCTCCTTGGTGCAGCAAATAAGGCATCTGCCATTCGGCCGTACCGCGCATAAAATTAAACGCACGTTGTGCTGACCAATTCAGATCAAGCGCAAAATCAGCTGCGGTTGGATATGGAAAATAAGAACTTGTCCCACTTTGGGGATAAGGAAGTAGCGAGCTGTATTCTGTAACAGCTTTGAGCAATAATGTTGCTCCCAATTCAGCCAGCGTAACTTCCGCTTCATTGCCGCTGATACCATCGGCTATTGTTTGTGTGGCTTGTAATAGAATATCGCCAGTATCGAGCTGCATATCCATCAAGTGAAGGGTAACACCGGTTTGCTGGATGCCTTGTTGAAATGTCCAAAATAGAGGGGATGGGCCACGAAATTGGGGAAGCAGTGAGGGATGTAGGTTGATGCAGCCTAAAGCCGGCATTGTAAGCAATGTTTTGGGAAACTTCTGATCAAAACAAGAGACGCATATGAGATCTGGGCTGCACTTTTTGAGTGCGGTAATGGTCTCTGGGTGGCGCAATTGGGAAACGGCCGTTACCGGAATTTGGTGTTGTGCCGCCAATTGCAGCAGGTCAGGATACGGTGTAAGCAAGAAAGATTGGTTATTTTGCGGGATGTGGGTTTGAAAACGGCCGTTTTCTGGATGCAGATATGGAGGCAGCACAGAGCTCGGAAGTACGATGCCACAAATATTAACTTTAGCATCTAATAGTTTTGCCAACGGAATACGTGATAGCAGTCCCGACATGCCAAAGTATAAAACGCGAAGCTCAGAAAAATGAATTTGTTTGCCTCCACCACTCATCGTCATATAATCGCTACTAGATAAGGCTGACTAATTGCTAAGCATATAATAGTACAGAATATATTGCCGTTTTATGCAAGATGCAATACGAAGGGGTAATTACAATGGCAAGAAGAGAAAAAACAATTTGGGTCGTTGATTGTGTTAAATTAGGACGAGAGGAAATAGCGTTAGAACGACCTCCCTTTCCAGGAGAGATGGGACAACGTGTATTTGATAACACTTCTAAGCA
>JBNKHS010000174.1:0-8595 GCA_050290485.1 Promineifilaceae bacterium (SeqCode)
GATTTTACTGATGCGATTGTCACGGAAACGTTCCGGATCTTCGCCACCTTCTCCCGTGTTGCTTTTGCCGCCGATGGTGTTCATAGCAATTGCTAAGGACTCATGGGCTTCTTTACTAATTGAGCCGAATGACATGGCTCCAGATTTGAAACGAGCACAAATGGCTTCGATAGATTCAACTTCATTTATGTTGATTGGCTCATCAGCAAATTTGAGTTTGAATAATCCGCGTAAGGTAGCGAATTGTTTGGTACGGCCGTTTACATCTTCGGCGTACTGTTTGTAGGTTTCATAATCATTGTTGCGCACCGCACTTTGTAATTTGTGTACGGTTCCCGGATTGAAAAGATGATACTCACCACCTTCACGCCATTGATACTTACCACCGGCAGGAAGTGCATGTCCGTTAGACGGCCGTTCTGGGAAGGCGTGTGTGTGGCGCATCAGCACCTCTTTCGCCAACAATTCCATGTCTGACCCTTGAATACGGGATGGTGTGCCAGTGAAGTATTTATCAACCACATCTTTATGTAAACCAAGCGCCTCGAAGATTTGTGCGCCACGGTAACTTTGTACCGTGGAGATGCCCATCTTGGACAAGATTTTAACCACACCGGTTTTGACTGCCTTGATGTACTGTTTTTCTGCTTTTTCAGGGCGAACGCCTGTAAGCATTCCATTTTCAATGAGATGCTGGATGCTTGCCATCGCCAAATAGGGGTTGATTGCGTCTGCGCCGTATCCCAGCAAGGTGGCAAAATGATGTACTTCGCGCGGTTCGCCAGACTCGACAATGAGGCTCACTTTGGTGCGCGTCCCTTGCCGAATCAGATGATGGTGCAACCCTGCTGTGGCTAATAATGCAGGAATACCTGCCCGATTACGATCGACATCACGATCGGAAAGGATGAGCAGATTTGCACCTTCTGCAATTGCTTTGTCTGCTTGAATGAAAAGGGCTTCCATCGCACCATCTAAGCCAGCGCCCCCTTTGGTAACATCGAATAAAATCGGTAATACGGTCGTTTGGAACCCTGATACATCAATGTGTCGGATTTTTGCCAACTGCGCTTCCGTTAACAATGGATGTTCAAGACGAATACGACGGCAGCTTGCTGGCTGCGGATCGAGTAAATTGCCTTCTGGACCCAGCCACGTGAGGGTGCTCGTGACCAACTCTTCACGGATGGCGTCGATAGGCGGGTTGGTCACTTGGGCAAACAGTTGTTTAAAGTAGTTGTACAACGTTTGTGGTTTGTCTGAGAGGACAGCCAGTGGGGTATCATCGCCCATCGAACCGAGCGCCTCTTTGCCATCGCGCGCCATCGGGGTAATGAGCATGCGTAAATCTTCGAAGGTGTAGCCGAAGGCTTGTTGTGTTTCGGTGATTGTTTTGCTGTTGAGTTTGCCAGCTTGTTCTGACTCTGTTTCGGGCAAATCATCAAGGGAAAGGGTGTTGGCGGCAATCCATTCTTGATAAGGTTGCGCTTCGGCCATTTGTTGCTTGATTTCTTCGTTGCTGACAATCCGTTTTTGCGCGGTGTCTACCAACAACATCCGTCCTGGTTCCAAGCGACCTTTATAGGCAATATTCTCTGGGGCAATTTCGACAGCGCCAACTTCAGAAGCAAGGACGAGCAGCCCATCTTTGGTGACGGTATAACGAGACGGCCGTAAACCATTGCGATCCAATACACCACCAACAACGACCCCATCCGTAAAACCAATACTTGCAGGACCATCCCACGGTTCCATCAAATGGCTGTGGTACTCATAAAAGGCCCGCTTGGCGGGGTCCATCTCTTGATGTTTTTCCCACGGTTCCGGAATCATCATCATCACAGCATGGGGCAATGACCGCCCAGAAAGGGTTAGGAATTCAAGACATTTATCAAATTTGGAGGTATCACTGCCGGCTGGATCAATAAGGGGGAAAACTTTATGTAAATCATCGCCGAAAGCGTCGGTGACAATTTGCGCTTCACGGGCATGTAACCAATTTTCGTTACCACGCACGGTATTGATTTCACCATTGTGGATGACGTACCGGTATGGGTGCGCTAGTTCCCAACTGGGGAATGTGTTGGTGCTAAAGCGTGAATGCACCAGCGCGATGGCGGTTTGGAATTCAGGATCGCTTAAATCGGCATAGTATGCTTGTAGCTGCTCTGAGAGAAGCATTCCTTTATATACGATTGTTTTACTAGAAAGGCTGGCAATATAGAATGGTTCGTCTGCGGCGTCTATTTCTTTTTCTGCCCGTTTACGAATGATAAAAAGTTTGCGTTCAAAATGGAGGGTATCTTTGGAAGGTGTTGTGTTGCGGATAAATAGTTGACGAATAAATGGTTCCCCAGAAACGGCCGTTTCCCCCAGTGATTCATTGTTGGTTGGAACGTCCCGCCACCCCAACACTTCAAGACCTTCCTCAACAACAATCTGCTCAATCTGCTGCACACACCGCTGTCGAAAATCATCATCTTTAGAAAGGAACAACATGCCAACGCCATACGCATTAGGTGCTGGCAAGACAAAATCCTCTTTGGCCGCAACCTTTTGCAAAAATTGATGCGGTAACTGCACCATAATCCCTGCTCCATCACCCGTATTATATTCAGCTCCTTTTGCGCCACGATGGGTCAGGTTATACAAAACAGTTAACGCTTGCTGCACAATCTCATGCGATCTGTTGCCTTCAATATTAACAACAAATCCCATTCCACATGCATCATGTTCAAACTGAGGATCATAAAGCCCTTGTTGTGCGGGGTGATCTTTATGCTGTCGTTTTCCTCTCAAATTTGTGTGCGAATTCTCCATTTCCTTCCACTCCTATTCTTTTGTAGACGCAAATATTTGGTAAAGAACAATGAGGGGCTATCCAAAAGAGGCAAACAGCCATCCTCAGCAAACTTGTATTGTGCTGAAAGAAAAACGTGATTTGTGGGAGTGGTAAGCGGTTTTCTTGGTGATAGAGACATTTGTGTCTTATACACACCAAGTAATAAGTAGTATATAAATTTTTAGCAGCACACACTATTGTTAATAATGTACAAAAATTCACAAGTAAGTTTTGCAACATTGTGCGCATTGCTCAACAAAGCAAAACCATCTAGAATACCTATCGTGCTCAAAAGCACGGCAAAAGAATAATTTTTTCAGGCCAGGACGCCTACCACAGTGAGTCATTACACTCATAATCGGTAGGCGTCCTTTTTGTTTGCTAACCGGGAAGCAGGCAAACATTTTATTGTAGGAGATAGGTTTTAAGTAAACCAATCTGGAGAATGGTTTACGAAAAGGAGATTAATGAGATGTTGAAAAACAAACGAGTGAAAAGGATAACTGCATTAGGTTTTGGTTTGTTGTTGGTTGCCCTTTTAACAGGAACAGCATTTGCCCAAGATGATATGACTGGAGAAATCACATTACAGATTGATATTATTTGGTTATTCATTGGTTCTTTTTTGGTTTTCTGGATGCAAGCTGGTTTTGCGATGGTAGAAAGTGGTTTCTCTCGCGGTAAAAATGCAGCTAACTTATTAATGAAAAACCTACTTGATTTTGCGATTGCTGCAATAGTGTTTTATGCCATTGGGTTTGGTTTAATGTATGGCGCTAGTGCTGGTGGGTTTATCGGAACAAGCAATTTCTTCCTTTCTGATTTTGGATACGGCCCAGAATTTGGTTATGACTGGGTTGGTTACTTATTCCAGTTAATGTTTGCTGGGGCAGCGGCTACTATTGTTTCTGGTGCAGTTGCCGAACGGTTGAAATTCAAAACCTATTTAATTTACAGCCTTGTAATGACAGCCTTAATTTACCCCATTTCTGGTCATTGGCTTTGGGGTGGTGGCTGGTTAGCTGAACGTGGGTTTGTTGATTTTGCTGGCTCTACTTTAGTGCATGCTTGCGGTGGTTTTGCGGCATTAGCGGCAGCTTGGGTACTAGGCCCACGTATTGGCAAATTCAATAAAGATGGTTCAAGCAATGCCATCCCTGGGCATAGTTTAACGTTAGCAGCTTTAGGTGTTTTTATTTTGTGGATGGGTTGGTTTGGTTTTAATGCCGGTAGTACATTATCTGGTATGAATGCCAGTCTTGGCTACATTGCTGTAACAACCACAACAGCTGCTGGTGCAGGGGTTATTGCAGCCTTAATCATTAACTGGATTAAAGCAGGTCATCCTTCTACAGAAATGGCTTTGAATGGCGCATTGGCTGGTCTGGTTGCCATTACCGCTGGTACGGCAAATGTAACCGTTGGTGGTTCAATTGCCATCGGCCTTATCTCTGGGGTAGTTTTAGTATTTGGTTTGGACTTGGTCGAGCGCGTTTTGAAGGTAGATGATCCCGTTGGTGCGGTTGCAGTTCATGGGTTTAACGGGATGTGGGGTACGATTGCGATTGGATTATTTGCGGCTCCAGCCGTCGGTGAATTTACAGCGATGGGACCTGTTACAGGTTTGTTTTATGGTGGAGGTTTAGCTCAATTGGGAACCCAATTGATTGGTACAGTTGCGGTCTCTGCATGGGCATTCGTTACGATGGGCGCTTTATTCTTTGTCATGAAGAAAACGATCGGAGTTCGTGTTTCTGAACAAGAAGAAATCGAAGGGTTGGATATCTCTGAACACTTCACAACCAGTTATCCAGAATTTGGACCATCAGCAGTTGGTGCAGATGTAATTGCGGCCACACCTGGCGACTAATTTGCGGTAAGTATTAAGTTAAGAAGGAAGCATGAAGTGAAGAATGCTTTCTTCTTAACTTAATTTAACGAAGAAGGGAAGGAAAGCTCATGAAGATGCATTTAGAGCGCAACACAGCAGAAGATTCGGAGAAACGGCCGTATTTCATTCAAGTCGAAGTGGTCACTGCAACTATCGACGCCGGAACCACCCTTGAAATACCCGTCAATGTTGAGTTTCTGGGCACCAAGAAAAGTTTCAACACCAAACTCTGTGGGTACACTTTAGTTGCTGATGAACCACATGCATTACTACAAAAAACAAAACAATTTTTACCACGTCTCATCAGCCTTGCACGTTTTCCAAACTACATATTCATCGCTCGGCGCGCAGGGGGACTCTACCCTGTTTACACCATCGGCGATGAGGTTTATGCAACGACCCCAGGAGGACCCGTTTTTCGTCATGTAGAGCTTGCCAAAGTCCGCGAATATTTAACGGACTATCTGCATGACGCTGGTATCTTAGGTGAAAAAGGATTAAGCGATAAATTACATGTGCGTGGTATTAATTTACACACTTTAGGGCTACGACGTCCTGTATTCTATTTAAAGAAGCGGGGCAAAAAGAATGCAGACTTTTGGGCCCCTGTTTTTGAAGCAGGCGACAAAAAACACATTTATGCTTATGCCGCCAGCGAACGTCGTGATATTCCCATCACCGCAGGATTAGAGGTATTACACCTGCAAAAATCCGTCGCTTCCGCCCTCATCCAAGATAACCGCCTCAGCGATCGTTTTGATTTACGTATTGGACGCTTATTTCCCGAATATTGGGAACGCTTAAAAGCAGTCTTGGTTCCACAAGATCCAATTACCATTAATGGCATTGAAATGCCTGTTTTCAACAATGGAGAATTTGTTGTTGCCTTAGAAGAACGCACAGAAGAAAACCGTTTCAGCTTATATCTTGGTCAAACCGTAGATGATTTGATGCAACGTGCGCAAGCAGACTTTGCACGACGTGGTGTAACCGCCGAATTAACTGTCTAAACAAGACCTATTAGGTTTTTTGAACCTGACAGGTCTAGAAAATATATTTATTAGCTTATCAAAGGAGTTGGAGGTGTGATTGGATATGTAGGTAACCAGGTTGAAGTAAAAAAAACACCTTAATCCAAAAGAAAAACATCTTCAATTTCTAAAATTTTAGTTTTTAGGAGAATTTTGAAAAATGAGTGGAAATAAAGCTCGCTTAAACGCAATATCAGCAGTAATCAACTATAAGCCAATTTCAGCACCATTAAACTTTTCAGAAACACCCAGTGCAAGCTTATTTGCATCCAACGTGTTTAGTAAAAAGGTGATGAAACAACGTTTACCTAAACAAGTATACAAATCATTGATCAAAACAATTGATCATGGCAAAGCGTTAGATACATCCACAGCAGATGTGGTTGCTTCTGCCATGAAAGATTGGGCCATTGAAAAAGGGGCAACCCATTACGCCCATGTTTTCTATCCATTAACAGGTATGACCGCCGAAAAACATGATGGCTTCTTAAGTCCCAGCAGTGATGGCTCTGCCATTACTGAATTCAGTGGTGACCAGCTCATTCAAGGTGAACCAGATGGCTCTAGCTTCCCAACTGGCGGCATCCGCCCTACATTTGAAGCACGTGGTTACACCGCATGGGACGTCACCAGCCCCGCTTATATTTTAGAGAATCCAAACGGAACCACCTTGTGTATTCCTACCGCGTTTGTCTCTTGGACGGGAGAAGCATTGGATAAGAAAACACCTTTGCTTCGTTCGATGAAGGCTTTGAACAAACAAGCGCAACGCATTCTGACATTGTTTGGCGATGCTGATGGCAATCAAGTTGTTTCTACCTGTGGCCCAGAACAAGAATATTTCTTGATTGACCGTAACTTCTACTTGGCTCGTCCTGACTTGATGACAGCAAGCCGAACCTTATTTGGTGCGCCGCCTCCTAAAGGTCAAGAATTTGATGATCATTACTTTGGCGCAATTCCAGAACGAGTTTTGGCCTGTATGATGGAAACGGAACGTGAACTTTATAAATTAGGGGTTCCTGTGATGACCCGTCACAATGAAGTTGCACCGGGACAATATGAAGTTGCCCCTATGTATGAAAATGCAAACGTCGCTACCGACCATCAACAATTAGTGATGATCACTTTGAAACGGGTTGCCGAAAAATATGGTATGGTTTGCATCACTCATGAAAAACCATTTGCTGGTGTTAATGGCTCTGGTAAGCACGTTAATTTTGCTTTCGGTACGTCATCTCAAGGGAACTTGTTGGAGCCAGGCGATACACCACATGAGAATGCTCGTTTCTTGGTCTTCTGTGCCGCTGTTATTCGTGCTGTGCACAAATATGCACCGTTGTTGCGAGGTTCTGTGGCGTCCGCAGGGAATGACCACCGTTTAGGTGCGAATGAAGCGCCCCCAGCGATTATCTCTATTTTCTTGGGTGACCAGTTGACAGATGTGTTTGAGCAAATTAAAGCAGGTGGCGCGAAGTCCTCTAAGGAAAAAGGTGTTTTGGAAGTCGGTGTCGATACATTGCCTCCATTGCCTAAACATTCTGGTGACCGTAACCGTACCAGCCCATTTGCCTTTACTGGCAACAAATTTGAGTTCCGCGCGGTTGCTTCGAATCAATCGATCGCTGGCCCTTTGACTGTTTTGAACACGATTGTGGCTGAATCTTTGGACTTTATTGCTTCTAAATTGGAAGATGCAAATGGCGATTTTGATACGGCCGTTCAAAACGTACTCCAAGAAATCATCAGTGAACATGGTCAAATTATCTTCAATGGCGATGGCTATTCAGAAGCATGGCACAAAGAAGCGGTTGAAGAACGTGGCTTGCCTAATCTGGTTACTTCTGCAGATGCTTTGCCTGCACTCGGATCTGAAGAAGCAGTTGCTTTGTATGACAAATATGGCGTTCTCACTCCTCGTGAGTTAGAAAGTCGGGTTGAGGTGAAATTAGAGCAATATGTAATGGCAGTTAAAGTGGAAGCTAACTTGACTGTTGAAATTGCCAAAACAATGATCTATCCAGCAGCTGTTCGTTACCAAAGCCAATTGGCTGAAGCAGCAGCTAACTTGAAAGCTGCAGGTGTTGATCCCAGCATCGGTACGTTGCAAACTGTTACCAAATTGATCAATGGTTTGGAAAACAGCATTGCTGCCCTGGAAAAAGCGATGGGATATCATGGTGATGATGATCTAGTTGCCGAAGCAAAATATGCTCGCGATAACATTTTGCCAGCGATGTTAGAAGTTCGTAGCTGTGCAGATCAGTTGGAAGGTGTGGTTGCTGATGATTTGTGGCCATTGCCAACTTACCAAGAAATGTTGTTTATTAAATAATTTGTTATAAAGGAACGCTTTATCTGGCGCAGGGTAAAGCGTTCCTTCTCTCTCATGATGCTGTGCCACCCGTAGTTCCGAGTGTTGTAATTGATTTTTCGATCTTTTTTATAACGACCATCAATGGCCGATTTGTTTAAGTTTGCTAAATGAAATAAGTAACGGCCGTATCCATCCCATCACAACAACATCATAACCACATGGATACTTAAAATCGCGGGTTTTCCTTTCCACTCGGTTGGCGATTACGGTTTAACCTGGCCGATAATCGCGGAACCCTCCCTTTCTCCGGGGAGGGTTCTTTTTCTTTATGTCAATCTGTGGTTCTGTTTATGCATATGCATATGCATAATATGCATAATATGCAAGATATGACACCTGTCATGCAGTTTGCGACAAAATGTCACTTACACCCTAACGGCGTGTGATTTACAATCTCCCCATAACGTGAATTATTTCACAATACGGAGATTGAGATGACAGAAATGCTCACTGC
>JBNKHS010000175.1:0-8592 GCA_050290485.1 Promineifilaceae bacterium (SeqCode)
TTGTTGGCGAGAGCTGTGTTTGCAAATCACGCAACCCACGATGAATTAGCATGCGTACGGCCGTTTCCTCTTTGTGCATCAGTCGGGCAATTTCTTGATTGCTCAACTCGCCAAAAAGCCGGAGCGTTAATGCTTCTGCCCGATCAGGCGCCAATGCTTGCAGCTTGCGGGCAATGGTTTCGATCTGGATCTGATCAGCGATCAGATCATCGGGGTTTTTATGACTTGGATTGGGTACGTTCACGACGCTGTCTAAATCATCCATCGGTTTCTGGCGACGATAAAAGTCAGCCCGTTTGTGTTTGGCAATACCCAATAACCATGCTAGAAACGGCCGTTTCCCGTTGTACTTGTTTAAGTTTTCCATCGCAGCCATAAATGTCTGTGATGTTAAATCTTCGGCGTCAGCTACATTCCCTGTGTGCACCAGCAGGTAGCGGTAGACATGTTGTACATAGCGTTCATACAGCCGTGTAAATTTGCGCAAATCTTGTTGTGCTTGTCGGATAAGTTCTGGTTCGTTCTTGTCTACTGCGGGCGCTTCAGCAAGAACGGCCGTAAATAACCAAGCAAGCAGGGGATCAACCGGTGGTTGTCCGGTAACAGGGAGCTGCCCTGTTACCCTATTTGGTTGAGCAACGATTGGTTGCATATATGGATCTCCAACGTAATCAGCTTCAGATTTCATTGCGATGAGAATGATTCACCGATTACAAACATTGACAATGTGTGTTCTGTTGATGTTGTCGTCCTGTTAACCAGATTTGTAACAGGTAATTTTGAAATTGGTTAAAATTGACCTCAAAATAAATCAAAGATTTCGCAGATTACGATAGTTTTTCCAACTTCCCCTCTGCGGCTTTGCGTCTTTGCGTTAAATTATTTTCAGAGGAGACCATAATGGATATTACGGCCGTAATTGCGTTACTAACCCACGGCAATCAATTAAAACGAACAGCACGCACAGGGTGGACGATGCGTGGTATTCCCAACGCAGAAGATGTCGCTGCGCACAGTTTCGGCGTTGTCTATACTGCCCTCGTATTATGTCAAATAATTAGCAAACCAATCGATCAAGGTAAAGTGTTAGCTATTGCCACTTTACACGATTTACCCGAAGGCTTGACTACAGATATTCCCACACCCGCGTGGCGCTACTTGCCCGCTGGTGTGAAAACAGATATTGAACGGGGTGCGATGCAAGAAATTTTAAGCGATCTCAGCTTTTCACCGCAACTCATGGCTTTATGGGAAGAGTTACACGCCAATGAAACCATCGAAGCCAAACTCGTTCATGATGCCGATAAAATTGATATGTTCCTGCAGGCAACGATTTACGAAGCTCAATTTGGCAATGCGCATCTTGCCGAATTTTGGACGAAACCGTATCAATTTAATTTTCCCGAATGCCAAGCCATTTATGATGAATTACGTGCACACAGAAAATAATGGTTTTGTAGGGGCAGGACGATTGGGCTTCATTTTGATGTAACAAAACAGGTCGTCTCCCAATCGTCTTGCCCTATAAAGGTGCAAAATGGGCAAGACTGGTGGGTGAGAAGGTCCTAAAAAACGTCATCTCTATTTCCACCAGTCCTGCCCCTACGAAGTCTGTTTCTTATTGGTGGATGAGCGATAAGAACAAGGCTTGCCTCAATTTTGGGGACTCACTATACTTTTTCCGATATGGCAAGCAAAAATATCATCCACACAGAAAGTGGGCAAACGCTTATCCCCAATGCCAAATGGTGTAGCAGCTTTGGCAGCAAATTCCGTGGTTTCACCTTCCGTCGCCATCTAGAATTGACCGATGGGCTCGTCTTGGTTGAAAAATCAGACAACAAAATGAACACGTCGATTCATATGATGTTTGTCTTTTTTGATTTGGGCGTGATTTGGGTAAATGATGCGGGCGAAGTTGTCGACAAGATCGTCGCCCAAAAGTGGCGGCTCTCTTATGTTCCGCAAGCACCTGCACGCTATGTTATCGAAGGTCATCCCACGATCATTGATCAGGTCGACGTTGGTGATCATATTGAATTTAGGGGGAGTGACGCGTAAAACGGCCGTTTTGCGCAGCATTGTTTATGAAGCATCTTTGGTTACTCCCTCTCATCGTCTTATTTGTCTTGCCCCTTACGGTTTTGGCCCAAGATCCAACGCCAGAACCTGAACCAGATACGGCCGTAACTGACCCATTGATCCCCCTTGTACACACCGTACAAGAAGGGGAAAATCTAACAATCATCGCCACTAACTACGGTGTCACCGTTGAAGACATCTTGCTTTTGAATGGCTTAACCAATGGAGATGTTTTAGGACTTGGTCAAGAGTTGATCATCCCTGGTGGTGAAGGCGAAGCGATTGCCACGGCCTATACCGTACAAGCTGGAGATTCGCTGGCCCAAATTGCGGCCGTTTTTAACACAACCAAAGATGAATTGATTGCCAACAACAAAATCATCAACCCAAATTTCAAACCATTGCTCGGGCAATCCCTGAATGTGGTTAGCTTGAATGGTTCTCCTTTTCCAACACCAATAACAGGAACACCACACGTTGTTGGGTTAGGTGAAACTTTACCGATGATTGCGGCGCAGCACAATATCAGCACAACAACACTCATCGCGGCAAATGATTTGTCTTATCCCACCTATCTCTATCCCGGGCAGCGGCTGCGCATTCCCAGCGATGATCAGTACCGCTATTTAGATGGGGAGTGGATCGATATACAGATACGGCCGTATCCCATTCAACAAGGCAGCACCGTCGCCATCTATGTAGAGAACCTGCTCGAAGGATTACCTTCTGGTAAGTTTGTAGGGCAAACCCTTCACTTCTTCCCCAACGGAGATGGTTATTCTGCACTCGTGGGCATTGATGCCTTTACAGAACCTGGCATTTATGAATTAGAGCTAGCAGGTTCAGGCAATCGCCCTTGGCGCCCTATGACCCAGCCTTTATCCATTGCTAACGCCAATTACAGCACACAAGCAATTGTCTTAGGTGAAGAGTACAATGACTTGCTTGCCCCAGAAGTGCGTGCCAATGAAGACGCATTTTTATCCACAATTTACACGCAGTTTACAGATGAACAATCATGGGATGGTCTTTTCCAATACCCGGTTACAACAACCATCGTCACCGGTCCCTATGGCGATGCGCGTTCCTACAACGGTGGCCCCATTGAAAATTACCATACAGGTGTCGATTTCTCTGGCGCTGTTGGCACACCCATCTTAGCCCCCGCCAATGGAACCATTGTGTTTACAGGCCCATTAGAGCTACGCGGCAACTCCGTCATCATCGATCATGGGTTAGGTGTCATGTCAGCTTACTTCCATCTTTCCGAAATATTTGTTGCTGATGACGAAACTGTAACCGCAGGGCAAGCGATCGGTGCCGGTGGGTCCACTGGTTTATCGACTGGCCCACATTTGCATTGGGATTTACGAATTATGGATGTGCCCGTAAATGGGTTACAATGGACAGAGAATGTCTTTCCTTAATGTTGCTACAAAAGTTCTTAAGGAACCTATTGGACAACACTCAATTAAAAACTTAAACCTGTAATTCACAATTACTAAAATGCATAAAATGTACTAAAATTGTGAATTATTAAATTGAAAACGCAGCTGTAAATTCAAAACATCTCAAATGGCATATGCGTTTTCACTATTCATTAAATATTGTTGGCTGGCATCGTTGGCAACCCATAAGCAGATTGGTATAATCTGTTGTGTGTTTATTATTCCTAATATTGATCAACTAATAATGAATATTGTCTTAGCTGCATCTTGTAGCAAGCAGGAGACAAATGCCTCACGAATAAATGCCGCTGTTGAGAGGAGATTATTGTGATTCAGCCCCTAACTCAGACCGCTAACTATTGGGGTTCTGACTTTACCCTAACAGATTCGGATATCGAACAAATTTACAACTATTTTATTGAAACTGAAAAACCACAAACGGTGACAGAAATTGCCCGTAGTGTCATGGCCTATCGCGTGGCAGAAGAAGTTAACTCTGTCAAAAAGATGCTCTCGGGTCGTGCCGTTTATCAACCTGTCAAAAGTTATGAAGTAGGTGATGAACTCGTCTTCCCGGCAATGAATTTTGTAGCAGGAAAAATAACGGCCGTTCGTGACGGGTACAATCCACAAGAAGGTCAATTCAAAGCACTTACAGTTGACATCAATGGCACCTCTCGTGAATTTGCAGCTGAGCTAGAAAGTGACCACATCCTCAACGAAACAAGCAGCGACACCTTAACCGCCATGGTTGATAGTGATGTCGAAGCCTTATTTGCTCAATTCGGCAGCACTGTTGAAGCACAAGTTGGGAAAGCTTTAGAAAGCAGTTCTGAATTTGTTTGCTTAGAAAATGTTTGGTTTGTGAAGTCGTTAATGGCAGAAGTCAATGTCGGACATCTGCATCTAACCGAAGCTGTGTTAGAAATGTTTGAAGGTGGTCCGTTAAAAACAGAAGAGATTATCCCTCACCTCGATATGGATGCGTCTGTTGATAAACAAGTACAGATATTCTCTCTCAATTACCATTTGTTAGAGGATGATCGTTTCGATGAAGTTGCCCCCAAAGGTGAGGTTGCCTGGTTCTTAAAACGATTAGAACCCACAGAATTAAAAAAAATCCCCGACCGCTTACAATACAACTCAATTCCATATGACCGTGCTTTGTTGAGCCCGCAGCTATTGCTCATGGAACGGGAGTTAGATGATGAATGGTCAGATTTAGATGCACCCCTTTCCGCACATCCTGTTGTTTTCACGTTGATCTATCCACATCGTCATGCTGGCGTTATTCCGTTAACATCACGGATACGGCCGTTATTCCCCAAAGGAACAGCACCCCGCCAACGTGTTGTCTTGGTTGATGATGAAAGCAACGAAGAAATTGTTTGCTGGGTATCCTACGAAGAACGCTTTATCTGGGGATTAAGTGCTTGGTATGAACAACACAGCATCCCTGTAGGCGGCTTCATTCACCTCAATCCTGGACCAGAACCGGGCGTCGTTAGTCTTGGCTATGATCGACGTCGTGGCAAAAAAGAGTGGGTACGTCTGGCAACGGCCGTAGATAACCGCATCCAATTCGAGCTTAAACGACGCTCGGTAGGGTGTGGTTTTGATGATCTAATGATTGTTGGCACCGACACCGTCGCGGCGATTGATGCGTTGTGGAAGCGTGCAGAATCACACCAACGTTCAGTTGCCTCTTTGTTGGCCGAGATCTTCCCACCACTAGCCGATCTCAATCCACAAGGCACAGTTCACGCAAAAACATTATACAGCGCACTGAACATGCTCAAACGTGTTCCTCCTGGAGCCATGTTCGCAGACCTAGTACGGCATCCAGCTTTTCAACCCGTAGGTGACCACTATTGGAAGTTTGTCAACAACCGTTGGCAGGAAGGGCATTAAAATTGTTTCGATAATATCGAAAATGCACTACAATAAGTGCTCAGATGTCATGTGTTTAAGTGGCAAGTATATTTTCTTAAGCACCTGATACCGAAATACTTGAGACTAATTAGATAGAGGAGTTACCGTGGCACAAAGTCCGCGTCCAAAAATTAAAGCCTCGTTTTTGAAGCGAGCCACAGAAGATACAAAATTTTACATTGACTATGAATGGTGGGAAAAATCTGACTTAGATTTGAAAACCTACCTCTTTACCCGTTTGCCCATTGAAGAAGATGTCAACTTAGAAATTGATACAGATGAGGTTGATCTCGTTGATGCCGAAACGGGAGAAGTTTACCGTGTTGATGGGTTTCAATACGTTGTCAAAATGTATTTCAATCAACTCCCAGAAGATTTTGCATCCCGTACCTCTTTGGTTGATGCTGTCTTTTGTGTCATTTTAGCCAACGCGAATCAGCCACTCAGTGCCAAAGAGATTGCGACTCGTGTGCATCGGCCAGTCGATACCATTCTGAAAACGATTGGTGGGCCTAAAGTGTATCAGGGGATTCGCCCCATCTTAGATGACTAGAATCTAATATTTTTTGCTATTCGATCGGGCTTACTGCTAGTCAGTACGCCCGATTTTTGTCTATGAGAAAATTTTATGCAGATAGAAGTAAAATTATATGGCATATTGCGTAAATACCGTCCAGCGGACATTTCTGGTGCACCACACCATCCATTTACCCTAATGGCGGAAGAGTCAGCAACTGTAACCGATATTTCCAATCAGTTGGGTATTCCTGATGGCTATGTCAATGCGACGGCCGTTAATGGAGAAACAACTGAAGCAACTGCAACCCTCAACGATGGCGATACAGTGAGTTTATTCCCCCCATCGGCTGGTGGCAGTGAACGGCCGTTTCGTGTTTTCCTCTCAGGTATTATGCAAGCCATACGCGAAGATGATCAAATTGAAGATCAGCATTATCGTGTGCAGTTGCGCAACGCTTTTCAAGCTTGTATACCTGATGTCCAAATTACCGATCCGTGGGCCGAAAATCCCGACAGCGTCAATTATGGCGAGGAAAAAGCGCGAGATACATTTTTGTCCTTAGTGCGGCGTGCCAGTGATGTCGATTTGCTTGTGGCTTATATTCCTGTGGCCAGCATGGGATCTGCCATGGAGATGTGGCAAGCGTATGAAAATAATGTGTATGTGATCACCATCTCCCCGATGAAACATCATTGGGCAGTACGTTTTGCCTCACACGAGGTATTTGAAGATTTAGATAGCTTCCTAGACTTGCTGCAAAACGGCCGTTTTCATAGTGAATATGTCCCGAAAATCTTAGCACATGCCCGACAAAGTTGACGTCATTTCCGTTGCCGATTAGAATTCAGAGGAATCCCGTCATGGGGTTCTTTTTTGCCCCAGTAGCTCAATGGATAGAGCGCCGGACTTCTAATCCGTAGGTTGGGGGTTCGATTCCCTCCTGGGGTGCACATATCCCACACTAAAAGTGGGTGGAAAGCACCTTCATCATAGAAAGCCCTTGATGTGTCCTTAATTGAATAACGCCTCAGGGGCTTTTTTACTCTTTTGTGATTTTAGCAAGTGCTGCAAATTGCAAGTATAGGAAACATCATGCTACTACTTACTGGTGCCACAGGCTTTCTCGGCCATAACCTTGTCCCTGCGCTCATCGATGCTGGTCATCAAGTACGAGCCCTGGTACGACCCAATAGCAACACATCCTTTTTAGAAAAATTAGGCGTTGAACTCGCCTACACCGAAGACATTACAGATGGTTATGCTGCCTTACAAGCAATGCAAGGGTGCGATCATGTCATTCATGCGGCTGGACTATTCCGCTTTTGGGGGGAAGCCCAAACATTTTGGCAAACAAATGTCGGGGGCACAACGGCCGTACTCAATGCCGCCCTTGCCGAGAATGTCAAAAAATTTATTTATATTTCCACCATTGCCGTTGTGGGTACAACCCCCACCCAGGGCGTTATCGACGAAACAACCCCGTGCAAGCCACAAGAACCGTATCAACTAAGCAAATTAGAAGCGGAGACCCGCGTTTTAGCCTACTGTGATGAAGGCCTCCCTGCGATTGTCCTGCGTCCAGGTGGGTTTTATGGACCATGGGGACATTATGCGTTTAATCGTCTCTTTTTTGAAGAAGCATTAAAAGGATGGCGCGTTAAAGTTGACGGTGGACGGCACATTGTCTTTCCTGTTTTTGTACCTGATGTGGTGCAAGGCATTATGAAAGCAATGGAAAAAGGCGTACCAGGCGAAATTTATAACATTTGTGGCCAATCCCTTACCCACAATGAATTGAACGATATCATCAGCGATTTAGCCGGCATAGGACGTTGGCGTATCAGTGTTCCTACAACATTGATGTTAACGCTAGCACGTGTGTGGACAAGCCTTTCCCGTGTTACTAGAAAAGAACCATTTTATCCTATCAACTTAGCACCATATGTTTTTCAGGATTGGCGCGTCTCTACGGATAAAGCAGAAAAAGAACTGGGATTTGTACCTACGTCATTTGAAGAGGGTGCGCGACAAACGTTACGGTGGTATAAAGATCAAGGTATCTTTAAACTACGCAAAATGAAATAATTCCAGAACAAATGAAAATTTTTACGGTTGAACAAATGATCGCCGCCGAGAGGGCAGCAGATGCCTTGGGTAATTCCTATGCGCAAATGATGGAGGTCGCTGGGAAATCCGTTGCTGATGCCATTTTGCAACGCATCGACGTCACCAATGCAACCATCCTCGTTTTAGTTGGGCCGGGCAATAATGGCGGCGATGGACTCGTTGCTGGCCGTTATTTGGCAGAAGCTGGTGCCGATGTCGCCTTTTACCTCACTAAAGCACGCGATCCCCAACAAGATGAAAATTATGCCCAAATTCAGCAAATGGGCTTGTTTGCCGTCGATGCTGAATTTGATCAGCGATTCCGTGTTTTACGCACAAGAGTTAACATAACAGACATTGTGATTGATGGGCTGTTAGGAACAGGTGTATCGCGGCCAATCGGGGGTAACCTGGCTAAATTGCTCAAGCAGGTTCAAGCAGGATTAGATGATCGCAAAGCGGATGTCATCCAGCAATTCACCTCGCGCTTAACGTCAATTGCCC
>JBNKHS010000176.1:0-8557 GCA_050290485.1 Promineifilaceae bacterium (SeqCode)
AAAACGACCTCGACCAAATTCCCGATCTGCTGCCTTATTTCGACTGGGCATTGAATGAGCAATGCTTTCAATTTAATGAATGCGATACATTGTTACCTTTTATTCAAGCTGGAAAGGCTGTTTTTGGCGTTGAATACGAAGGTAAACTGTCTGATTTTTGTCCGCAGGCCAATGCCAATCAATTTAGCTGGTTGTTAAAAGATTTGGATTTGGGCCCGGCGCGTTCTGCCTGCAATTGACGCAGTATATCTGAACGAAGTGAAGAATCTCTGACAAGTGTCTTGTTTCAGGCCTTTGGGATGCTTCGCTACGCTCAGCATGACATATTTTTTTGCAAATTTTGTCAGTTGAAAATATTTACCACGAAGACATGAAGCACACGAAGTTTTTTTCTTCTTTTCTTCCCTTCTTCGTGGTTATTTAGAGAGAAGTTCTATGCGTGATCTTGCCCAACCCGAATTCCCGGGTACTTTGCAAAATTCCCCGCCAGCTTTTCATATCTTAGCCAAGCCGACTGGTGCGATTTGTAATTTGGATTGTAAATATTGCTTTTTCCTCTCCAAAGATATTTTGTATCCTGGCAGCAAATTCCGCATGACGAATGAGGTCATGGAACAGTATGTCCGGCAGTTGTTGGAAGCACATCAGACGCCAGAGGTCACCATTGCCTGGCAAGGCGGCGAACCGACTTTGATGGGACTGGATTTTTTCAAGGATGTGCTGGCGATTGCTGAGAAGTATAAAAAGCCTGGCCAGCGCTTACTGCACACGATGCAAACCAATGGCACCCAACTGAATGAGGAGTGGGCGGCTTTTTTCAAAGAAAATAACTTCCTGATTGGACTGAGTGTAGATGGTCCGCGTGAACTGCATGATGTGTATCGTGTTAACAAAGGGGGCGCGGGCAGCTTTGATCAGGTGATGCGTGGTTGGGAGGTGTTGCAAAAGCACGAGGTGGATTTCAATATTTTGTGCACGGTTCATGCTGCCAATCAGCATCATGCGCTGGAGGTGTATCGCTTTTTCCGGGATGAGTTGGGGGCGCAGTTTATGCAGTTTATCCCGATTGTGGAGCGGGCCAATGTGCATACGCTGGCATTGGCGGATATTGGCTGGAGTGACAGGCCGGGTGGAGAACGGCCGTTATATACACAGTCCGGTCATCAAGTTACCAATCGCTCGGTCGGAGCTGCGGCATACGGCCGTTTCCTGATCAACATCTTCGAAGAATGGGTACGTCACGATGTTGGCGAGGTATTTGTGCAATTGTTTGATGTCACGCTGGAGAGCTACTTTGGCGAGAGTAGTTTATGCATTTTCAAGCGAACCTGCGGCAGTGCCCTGGCCATCGAACACAACGGCGATCTCTATTCCTGCGACCATTACGTTGAGCCGAATTACTTGCTGGGGAATATCCAGGATTCGCACATGATCGAACTGGTCGCTTCGCCAAAACAACAGCAGTTTGGACAGTACAAGTTGGACAGTCTGCCGCAATATTGCCGTGACTGCGAAGTGCGCCAGCAATGCAATGGTGGCTGTCCCCGCAATCGTTTCATCAACACACCTTCTGGCGAACCGGGGTTGAACTACTTGTGTGCTGGTTACAAACTGTTCTTCAATCATGTGGACCGCCCAATGCAAATCATGGCTAATTTACTGCGCCAGCAGCGCGCTCCGGCGGAAATTATGAATTTGTATGCCCATGAGGATGCACAGCACGAAAAAATGTTTGCCAACGTGGGGCGCAACGAGCCGTGTCCGTGTGGCAGTGGTAAGAAGTTTAAGCAGTGTCACGGCAAGAAACGATAACGCTTATTTTTTGTTGATTAGTTCGTAGATGCTTGATGGAGCGTTGTATTTATCTTTTCTCGGGCTGGAATACGGCCGTGTTTCCACAACCTCGGACACATACTCATAAGTTTTTGCGCTGATCAAGATGGCATCCTGGTGTGGTTTGGCTAATACTTCCAGATTTTTGCCGTAATTGACTGCTTTACCCAAAACAGTGTAGTTCATTCGTGTGGGAGATCCGATATTACCTGCGTAAACCAGACCTGTACTGATACCAATGCCCATCGTTAACGGGAAATTGGGGTAATGGGCATTTAATCTATGCACAACATCGCGAATTTCCAGAGCAGCCAGAACCGCATTTTGGGCATCATTTTTGGATGATTGAATCGGGTAGGGCACACCAAAAAGGGCCATTAAGCCATCCCCCATAAATTTATCCAGAACGCCATTATATTGGTCGAGCACCTTGATAATCTCTGTAAAATATTCGTTTAAATGATTAAATACTTCTTGTGGCCCCATATCTTCTTCACCGGCAAAAAGTGAAGTAGAGTCACGAAAATCGAAAAATAGGATAGTTGCTTCTAATTCCACCCCATTTAAGACATCATTGTTGGGCTGCATCAACACTTTTTCGACGATTTCTTCGGGTACGTAACGGCTCAGCAATTTTTTGCGGCGAAACAAATTAAGCGCATTTTTGACAGCACGCTGTAGCTGGAAGTTATCAAAGGGTTTCTCCATGTAGCTGAAGAGATCGATTTTTTCGTTGAGGTCATTGAATGTTTTTGAATCAGTGAATCCGGTCAAAACGATCAACAACGTGTCAGGATATTTTTCGCGGACGTGATAGAGAAACTCATCCCCTTTCATTTCTTCCATCATGATGTCGGAGATAATGAGCGGCGGTTCATGATCTAAATGCGACAATACCTCAAGTGCTTCTACGCCAGAAAGGGAAGCGATTACTTTGTAGTCGAGTTTTTCCCGTGAAAACATGCGGCGCAGCATTCGATTCAATGGATTTACAATTATTTCTTCATCATCGACAATAAATACGTTGCCTAGACTCATTTTTTTACCTACTGTTGATTAAAATCTTCTTTTTATAAACCAGTTGCAATAACTTGATAGAGTGTATGCACGTCCGATTTACCACGCAGTTCGAGAGGATCGAGTGTTTCATAAACCAGCGTGTCTGAATCGGGGAGCAGGTTGCGGGTTGCTTCGCTAATGAGAATGCAGGATATGTCATCGCCATTATAGTTGCGGGCAGCTTCTTCGATGCGCGCAGCCGTATTGACTACATCACTTACGGCCGTATAGTTAACCCGCTTATCCCTTTTCTTAGAGCCAATGTTTCCGACAACCACATTGCCTGTGTTGAGACCCATGCGTACACGTAAAGGTGGATACCCTAAATCTTCAGCACTTTCATTTAAAGTTTCAACCCGATCCGCAATCTCCTGGGCTGCTTCTACGGCATACATTGCATCCTGAGCGACAGAATTAGAAGTTGTCGGCACGCCAAACAGCGCCATTAAGCCATCACCCGTAAATTTGTCCAGGATGCCGCCTTTTTCATCAATGATGTCTAGCATCTCTGTAAAGTAATTATTTAAGAGAATAACCACATCTTCCGGTTCCATCCGCTCTGATTTTTTTGTGAAATTAACAATGTCGAGGAATAGTACAGTGGCTTCAAGGTTATTTCCAATCAGAAAACTTTCGTCACTGCGATCAACGTAATCTTCGATTATTTCATAGGGTACATATCGTTGAAACATCGCTTCAATTTTATATTGACGGTGTTTTTCTAGCGCTTGTAAAACCAGTTTGGTAAACACCTGATTGTTCCAGGGTTTTTCTGCGTAATAAAATAATTCCAGATTATTCAAGGCATCGATTGCATTCTCTTTATCGGCAAATCCGGTCAAGATGATCTGTGGTGCAAGGGGGTAAATTTTCTTGGCTTCTTGCAGGAATTCATTGCCGCGCATCTCCGGCATCATGTAATCGGCAATAATTAAAGCGACATCAGACCCATTTTTACTAAAATCCTGCATTTCAGCCAACACTTCAACGGGGTGATTGCCAGTTTGTATTTTATAGTCCCCCTTTTTGGATTTGCGTAAAGCTCGGGATAACAAGCGCTCCATAGGGCCTGTAATGATTGTTTCGTCATCAATGATATAGACTAATTTCTCTTTTTTGCTCATTTCACAGACTTCTCCTTATGAATTCATGGGGAAAGATTCTGATTTAATCTTCCGAATCATCCGGAACTTGTGGGCGACGTAAACCAATGACGGTATCCCGGATACTACTTGTTGGGTCCAGCGTCTCTCTCGGCGCGTAATTTGTGATAGGTAAGCGAACATAGAAGGTGCTTCCCTCACCTAATTTACTGGTTACTTCAATCTTGCCTTTGTGTTTTTCCATAACGATTTTTTGCGAGATAGCCAATCCTAATCCTAAGCCCAAACCACCTGCGGCAGCAGCGGCACCTTTGGTGCTAAAGTATGGCTCGAAAATTTTCTCCATTTGGCTGCCAGACATGCCTATCCCATCATCTGTAATAGCGATGGTTGCCCATTTACCTTCCTGAAAGGTCTTGATCGTAATGTTCCCTTTTTGATCGGCTTCTTTTTTGTCGAGTTCCAGGGCTTGAATCGCATTCATGAGGATGTTCATGAATACCTGGTTTAACTGATCCGGATAGCAAACGATTTCTGGCAAATTCTCATCATAATCGCGCGTAATGACAACCTGATATTTTAGTTCGTGATGCAGTAAAGATAGGGTGGATTCGATGCCATCATGGATATTGACTGCTTTCTTTTCGGCTTCGTCCAGGCGGGTGAAGTTGGCCAGACTGCGTACCATTTTGGTGATACGTTCCGCTGCGACGTTTAATTCATTGGAGATGTTGACCAAGTCAAGGAAGTTCATTTCCATATCAACATCGTCTTCATAATATACCTGTATACGCTCTATTTGCTGCCGGGCCAGGTCTTGGATGATTTGGATGGTTTCTGGCGGCAATGAATGATCCATGTCTGTTAATGTTTTTTGTAGATTGTCTGTTTCGTAGAAATTTTGAATCAGGGTTGGTAGTTGATTGTATTCCTGTTGTGTTTCATCAATGATTTCCCGCATCATCTTGCTGTTGGCGCGAATTGAACCGACCGGTGTGTTGATTTCATGGGCGACACCAGATACCAATTGTCCCAAAGCGGCCATTTTGGTTTGCTGGATGAGCCCCTTCATTTTTTCGATGTCCTGGGTGGCTTGCCAAAAAGCGATTGATTGTTGTTCGAGCAGATCAGCAATGTATTGGTAAAGGTTGGGGACGATTTTGGGGTAGAGGCTAACGAGGTCCTGGAATTTATCTTTGTAAATGACAATCAGCCCAGAGTCTTCTTTGACGTAACCAGTTGCAGCTCTGTTTTGTTCAGAAAGTAGGCCGCGCTCGCCGAACAGGGAACCGCGCTTGTATGACTGGATTTCATTTTCTTTCAGATATCCATCCGTTTCAAAATCTTTGAGCATGACGACATTGCCGTAAACAACAATGTACATGGCATCTGCGGGATGACCCTGGTCAAAGATGATCTCTTCTTCTGTGTAGCAAACCATGTTGGTATGTTGGGCAACGACTTCCAGTTGGTCGGCGGTGAAGTTTTCTAAAAAGGAAAGACTGCGTAGAAAAGGCGGGATCATCTGGATAATGGTTGCTTGGGGAATGAGGAGTATCCAACTGTTTTTTGCGGCGGTTACGGCCGTAACACGCGTCCTCGTTAAATAATCACCATCAAAAAATTGACCAACTTGCAGGGAGTTTTCTTGTAGCGAGGATGTATCAGGTTTTTGATAGCTGAGAGATAGCTCACCCAGGAGGATGATGACGAGTGAATTTTCAAACTGGCTGATTGGCCGGGATTCGCCTACGGAAATTTGAGCATATTCGGATTCGTTTAAGATCGTGCCCCAGTCTTCCTTGTTAACATTATCGAACAAGGGAACTTGAAACGATAATTCGTTCAGGATGGTTTCAAAATTGCCTGCGGAACGAAAATGGTATGTGGTCAGGCCAATCTGGAAAACATCATCATTTTCCAGCGGCGTGACTTCGGTTAACAGGGTTTTGTTCAGTTCGGTACCATTTGTGCTGTTTAGATCTTCGAGGAGGTAACGGCCGTTAACGTGGCGAATAACGGCATGATTCCTGGACGTAAGCTGATCGACATTGACAATGGAATTGGTGTCTTCACGACCAAATGTGACTTCATCTTCCACCAGAGGAATATATCTGCCGGGTCGTTCCGGCTTTTGTTCATATAAAACAGCAGGCATATCTTGATGCATCAATACGAACTCCTTCATCCTGAGGATGACTGCACAAATTACGTTACATCATCTCCATAATAAGCGGGTAGAACAACTTTAAATGCAGTTTTGCCGGGCTTAGAGGCTTTGGGCATATTAATTGTACCTTGATGCCGAACAACAATCTGCTTGGCAATTGACAAATTAAACCCCTGATTTTTGACGAGGCTATTCTGCTCTAAATCAAAGTCAAATATTGCTTCCGACAATTCCGGGTCAACAGGTTTTCCATTGTGAACAATAATGGTCACAATCTCGTTTTGTGTCTGTCGCAGTGTGATTTCAATTAAGGGTTTGCGTGTGTCTGGATTTTCCAGAATTGCATTGATGCAGTTATCGATCAGGTTAACAAACAGTTGCATCAGTTGGCTGGATGAACCATTGACGATTAGGTTTTTAGGAAGCCGTTTCTTCACTTGAATATTACGGGTATCGTGTTCAAGCAGCAAGAGGGAAGATTCTACAATATACCCCAAATTTAATGGCTTGAATTTTTGAGACTCGGCAAAATTGCCCAGCACATCGAGGAGTTGCGTCATATGTTCGGCAGCTTCTTTTGTAACTTCGGCAATCTCGGTAATTTCGGTAAGTTGCCGGTTGATTTCTTCGTCGAAATCAAGATCGTCATCGGGACTATAGGTGGGAATAGCCTCTTTGATCTCATCAAGGATTTCAAGGAGAATATCATTGTCGCACTTTATGCCGGAAACAGGGGATGTAATCATATTGCCAATTGCGGAAACGAGCCGTTTGCGCAAGTTGTCATTTTCGACAATGTTTAAATACTCTGCGTAGTCTCGTTCTTTTTGGGCGAGGCTTTTTTCAATTAACGCGATTTGTTGAGATGTCAGGTTTTCTTTGTTTTGATCATACCAGGGGCTGATTATTTTTAATTTATCGGGGCCGATTAGCGTATCCAAATTGCGCCAATTTTGGACTTCTTGCCGCACCAGTTCGGCGATTGCTTTCTGAATTTTTAATTCTTCGGACAATCGGATTTCTTGGGCAAGATATTCGTGAACCAGTTCGTAACCGGTTGCCTGATCCATTTCTAACGGCCGTATCAGTTGGCGGTTGGTTAATTTTTCCAGCAATTGTTGGATTGGTTCTGGTTCCTGGTTTACGGCCGTAACCAATTCCGCAAAAGTAGCCACCCGTTTCGTGTTTGTTGAACTGACCAACGTTTGCAAAATAATATCCGTTGCCATTTTTTCTTCGGGCAACAGTCCCTTTACCTGCTCTTGCAAAAACCGGCTTAAAATGCCTTGCATACCCCCAATTTTGTTTGATTGATAATCAGCCAAAGTGAGTTGTTTTTGACCTGCGGGCAAAATGGCAACCAGCATATAACAGATCAACTGCAACTGCATGGGCATAATCATGGCCTGGGGATCCAGGTTAGAGATCTCTTCAGAAGTCAAGTCTGATAGTAATTGTTGGATCAGATCCTCTTCACAAGCAATACTAATATTTTTTAACGGCATTTCAATGGCTTCACGAGCTTGTTCCAAATTCAAAGGCGACAGGTAGTAGCGGGCATTAAACAAATCGGGAATGGCCTTGAATTCATCCAAAGTCCGTGCCAGCTGATCTTCGCGCAGACTTAATATTATTTTGACTGGCAAATCATTTTCTTCATAAATTTCTGTAAGGGACGCAACCACATGACTGCGTTTAACCGGGTCAAGCTGCGTAAAAAAGCGCTCAAATTGGTCCAGGATAATGACAAATGACGTGTCCAGGTGCCGTGCGGCTGAACGAAACATTTGGCCGAGAGAATCGGTAGACGTGCCGTTGCCTGTCTGAGTAACGATTTGATTTTCAACAATGCGTAAATTTTGGAACCAGGAAAGATTCGGGCGTTCATTTTGCAGTTGTTGCAACAACTGCGGTAAGGAGCCATGCCGTTGGCATAACAGGATCAGTTCCCGGACTTTGTCGTGTGGGCTTTCCCCCGTTAACTGCCCATAATCAACGTTTAAGGCAAGGCATAAATTGCGCAATTCGCTTTCAGAATATGCCGCAACCATATTTTGACGCAGCGAGTTCAGGTTATCATCTGTAGAGGCAGTGTTTGCTTGTTGAGCATTGCCATGTTGGGATAATTTATCGTTGAGAATTCGCTGGATGGTTAGCGTCGGATCTTCCGTGACCCGTACATAGATGATTTCTTGCTTTGTTTTATCTTGTTTGAGTACGGAACTCAAGCCAGCTAATAGCAAAGATGTTTTGCCTGTACCTGAAACGCCATACAGCAAAATAATCCGGTTATTTTCAAGGCGATTCAGGAGTTCCTTGGTTTCTCGTTCTCTTCCAAAGAAAAGATCGGCATCCTGAGTATCAAAATAAGCCAAATGTTTATAAGGTTGTT
>JBNKHS010000177.1:0-8542 GCA_050290485.1 Promineifilaceae bacterium (SeqCode)
AAATATTATTTGTACACCCACATCTTCATAAGAAAAGGCAATTTGTACGTTTTTCACTTCGATCCGATGATCACCCCATCCATCTACAATTGAAGATGGCAAGCTTATTGGTCTCAATACTTTTCCAAAATCTTCCTTTTTTACTCTAAACCACTCTGTATCATTTGGTCGAATCAAGTATTCTAAAGTCATATTTCCAGACACATCCTCTAAAATCTTTCTGATATCAACCTTAATACCAAAATATTAAGCGACTCTACGGCCGTTAATCATACGTCTCAATCACATACTGCCCATCAATAAGGCGGGCGGCAAAACGTTCGCGATGCAGCACCTTTTCCAGTTCACGACGATAGCGCACATCCATATTTTGCAAAATCAATTCCACCACATTTTCGACCGTCTCAAACATAGCCGTCAGCGTATCTTTGTTGAGCAAAGTCGATGCACCAGGTTTTTCATAAAAGGTGCGTATCCCTTTGGGTGCATCGACAAAAATATAGCTGTCCAGTTCACGCTCGAACCCAATCATAGAGGAGTCAAGATTGGCATGAACCAATTCATTGCGCAGCGCAATAATGTCCTTAAATTGTTTCATTTCTGAGCCAAACGGAATCACTTTGACAACAAAGCCATGACAAAAGGCAGGAGCCATGCGCAATTTGGTTTCTAAGCTACGCCGCTTGAGTTGTTCTAAAATTCGTTTATCTCTGCGGTACGCTTCATCTAAATAAAGTTCGTACATCATGTTGACAAACCCTTCTACCGAGGCCCACAACAAAAAGAAAGGGACTGTGCTGGCGTAGGCAGCGTCATCGGTCAAAGTTTGTAGTAAGATGTGCGCTTGCGTCATGTAAATATGGAAAGGATTGTCCATAATTTTACGCACGTTATCGGGCGCACGAAATGTTTTTTGGCTTTTGCCTTTGTTGTAGGTGCGTTTGATCCCTTTGATAAAACTACTGACAATGCGGGGCAATCTGTCAGCAGGGCCAAAAACAGTCGCTTGCATATGAACGGCCGTATCAAACACCCATCCCGATTTGCCAATAATCCGCTCTGGTGAACTACGCGTCGGAATTCGGATCGAAATCAAATAATCATCTAATTTCAGCAAATAAAACAGTTCAGATTCCACATAAGCCGTCGGTTCAGCAAATATGTTCTGTAAAATTTGGTAGATATAAAAAGCGTCATACGGCAATTCAATTTCTTCGATCTGCATCTCGTCGAGCGTGTCTGGGAAGACGTATGAAAATTGGGTTTCCGCAAAAAAGTTATTCAGTTGATGTGCTGTTTCTTGACGTGCATTTTCATTATTCTGCACATCCCCTTCACGATTGTCCCAAGACAGGCAAACGCTCAAGTGAAGTAACTCCAACGCCAAATCGCGATTGTTTTCGGGAACTGCTTGTAATTTTTCAAAATGAGTCAGGTTCATTTTTATCCTCAATACCAAATATTAAGGGTCTCTACGGCCGTTAATTGGTCCTCGCGCTGCATCTGCACCGGCCACCCATGTTCATCGCGCATCACAACCCGAACATGATTGTTCCACGTCACTTGCCACGGTGTTGCCTTTATAGTTTTGCCAGCAATCTCAACATCTACTAAATCATCAACAACTGGCGTGACTTGCATGCTGATTTGCTTCAAAGCCAGGGTCTCTCGGCCATTGATGATGTTGTTAAGGGTAACGGCCGTTCCGCTTTTCATATTCGCCGCCAACCCTAAGCCAATCACCGAAGGGAACCAAAATCCGGTGCCACGTTTAATATCCATATCCTCAGCATAAGTCACCCCATTGACTGAACGTGTCCCTAAAATACTCCGCTCTTCAAATAGCAACGTGCCTTCGATCTCTAAGTGGCCGACTGATTCACAGTCACCCCAAAAACGGTAAGCCAACCGTTCAGGATGTCCATTGGCTTGCCGTACCAAATGATAAACATAGGAGTGCCCCGATTCCGCCTCACGTGCATCCAAATCCACACGCAAGATTTCATAGCCATCCATCGCTTTATTCAAACGCCATGTCTCTACAGCGCCAGTCGGTTCTCCATCTAACTCATACCGAAATTGCCCAGCAGCTATTTGTTTTTCGTATCGTTGTTCTTTAACTAAAAATCTCATTGTCCAGTTTCCAGTTTTCTGTGTTCAGTATTCAGTTAACCAGTTCTCTTACTAATAACTAAATACTGATTACTGAACACTGATTACTGATCAAGTTCTACATAGATGCGTTTGTTAATCTTGCCTTTGCTCTTGTAATTAACGATGCGCATCGTACCGACTTCGCTGGTATTTTTGACGTGTGTACCGCCATCTGCTTGCAAGTCTAGCCCGACCAATTCCACGGTACGCACTTCCTTGATGCCTTCAGGCAGCAAGTTAATTTTGGTGCGAATCAAATCTGGAATTTGGAACGCTTCTGCGCGCGGCAAAATCTTAACTTGTGTGTCACGGGCAGCCTCAACTTCTTGATTAACGGCCGTTTCAATTTCAGCCACCAACTCTTGGCGCATTGTCTCAAATTCAAAGTCCATTCGTCCTTTGAGCGGATCCATGTTGCCGCCTGTCACTTGCGCCCCATAATCACGCCAAACCACACCACACAAGATGTGCATAGCCGTGTGCGTACGCATCAGTTGATAGCGTCGATCCCAATCAAGCTGCCCAGTTACGGCCGTATTCACCGCAGGTAATTCTCCATCTATAAAATGGACAACTTCACTGCCCACCTTCTTTACTTTTGTCACAGCCCATGTCTGCCCATCGGCTGACAATGATCCAAAATCACAAGGTTGCCCACCCCCACCAGGATAAAAAGCCGTGCGATCTAAAACAACACCACCTTCAACTTGCTCAACAACGGTCGCCTCAAAGTTTTGTAAATACGCATCAGTCAAAAATAATAGGTCAGTCATAAATCGTCCTCGTAGTGCGTAGTGCGTATTCCGTAGCAACCCATACACACCACGTAAAATAAAAAAGCCTTCATCCCAAATTGGGACGAAGGCTCAAATCTCCGCGGTACCACCCAAGTTCCTAACAAACTGTTAGACACTTTTTCAACAACGGCAATGCAAATTGGCTTGCTTATTGTTGCTTCCCCGATAACGTGGGGCAAACCCGTCTAAACTTACTTGCTTTCATTTCAATTGTCTCCATGCTGAAAATGGATACTTGAATCAGGAAAACGTTCAGCTAGAAGCTCCGGAGGGATTTTCAACATCTTTTCTTTATCTGGCTTACACCATCCCAGACTCGCTAAAAAGGATGTGATGTTTACTCGTCTCCATCAACGCTTTTACATTTTTAAGTAAGGGAGATTATGCCAAAACGGCCGTTCGCTGTCAAACACCTTTTTCCCTAATCAGGTCTTTACTAAAGCAAGTGCTGATTTAACGTAAAGATTGCAAAGAATGAAAGTTACAAAGTGTTTTCTCTTTGCTTCTTTGCGTTGAAAAATTCAACTTTGGCAAAAGCATGACCTACTATTTGCTAACGGCCGTTTACAAGTATAATGAAACAAACTGTTCCGTTCCTCAACATGAGCATATTCATCGCAGAACATGAGCACAGCAGCGACTAGACATCATGAGCAATCCTATGCCCAACAAAACCTTAGGACCACCCCCCTTTCTAAACGGCCGTTATCGATTAATTCGGCAATTAGGGCAAGGAGGCATGGGGCTTGTCTTCCAAGCACAAGACGAATTGTTAAAGCGAGATGTCTCCATCAAATTCCTAACAGTAGATCAAATCAGCAACACACAGCGTTTTTTTCGCGAAGCACGTGTTGTGGCCGGTCTCTCCCATCCACATATCATGACCCTTTACGATGCAGGCGAGGCAGAAGGGTGGCATTATCTCGTGATGGAATTCATTGCTGGCGATGATTTAATCACTATCCAACAAAAATCGGGCGAGCAGCTCACCTTTGCAAAAATTTTGCGCATCATACACCAAGTGCTGCAAGCATTGGCCTACGCCCATCAAAAAGGAGTCGTCCACCGCGATATCAAACCTGCAAACATCATGCTAACCGCAGATGGGCAAGCTAAGGTAACTGACTTTGGTCTAGCCGTGTCCACTGACGAATCCCGCCTGACGGCAGATAATGTTTTAGTCGGTACGCCTCTTTATCTTGCCCCAGAATGTATTCAGGGGCGTCCAGCAGATGCCCGTAGCGATCTGTATGCGTTGGGGGTTGTTTGGTATGAACTGCTTGTTGGGCAAAATCCATTTCAAACAAGCAGCACAGTCACGACTTTCATTGAAATCATCAATCGCACAGTTCCCCCACTCAGCAAACTACTACCCAATATCTCCCCTAAAATTGAAACGATCATCCTCACCTTACTAGAAAAAGATCCTCAAAGACGCTTTGCTTCTGCTCAGGCGGTTTTACAAGAATTGCCTCTAGCACAAGAGCCTATGATTTTACATGGGGATGCAGAAGATACGACCGTATCCAGCCCCATTTCAAACACCCTCATTGAACAGCTAAGCAAAACATCCACAACCATTCAACAAGCCATTATTTCTGACTTGTGGGCGCAAGAAACGGCCGTAACCACCATAGAGGCATTAGAAAGCGAGCGTAAACAATTGGCTGCCCGCTTGCAAACGCATATCTTAAAACCCTTAAATTTACTTTTAGATCAAGCACAAATGTATGAACAGACTTTCCAGCAGCAACCACAAGCCAGCATGGTTGCCTCCGTCTTGGCCACCCTAGCTCGTCAACTACAACAACAAGTTCGCGATCTTGAAGCCAATCTGCATCCCACCTTGCTAAGCTCCCTCGGTTTAGAACCCGCGCTGGAATCGTTTACCAACCAGATAAGACGCACACATGGGATTGACATCATTTTGAAGATAGCTCAACTTCCCCAACAACTCCCCGACCATATAGAACTGATATTATATCGGACCACTCAGGTTATCGTTGAAACAGCCATCGTTACAGGTCGTGCCACCCACATTACAATTAATGCACAAACTAACGAAAAAAATCTAATCTACTCGCTTCGCGACAATCGTATCTCGCACACAGAACAGTTACCTACATTAATTGCACAGCAACTCATTCAATTTGGAGGCAAATTGGACACTAACGAAAAAGATGGCGAATTTACAACAACTTTGACTTTTAAATCGCAAACGCCTAACAAACTTACCCCACGAGAGATGGATGTCTTGCGTTGTTTAGCAGAAGGACTGACCAACAAAGAAATTGCCCAGCACCTTGACATCACACCCCGCACGGTCAATTTCCATCTGGACAATCTTTACACAAAACTGGGTGTTAATTCTCGAACGGAAGCTGTCATCTATGCACTACGGCAAAACCTGTTCAAATAAACAGGGTGCAACTGGTTAGATACTCGTTTTAGAGAAACGGCCGTTTCTCTACACTAAAACCATATAAATCTAACCGACAAATGGAGAATCTCATGAACACACAAACCAATAAACCAACCCTTATCCTCAACCAAATGTTATCTGAACTATATTGCCAACGCATCTTGCCAGATAACACCCTGCGTAATCATAAAACCGAAAAGATCGACCAAAAATTCGATCTGTCGCGCCCTTCCATAAAAGATTTGCACACCCTCATCAAAGAACGCCAAGCACAAAACTTAGATTTAGGCAGCGAACTACGTGGCTTTATCATCGAAGAATTAAGCTTATTAGACACCACCTTTCAAAACCACGAAGAATGTGTCAACCTTTTACGCAGCACCTTTGACCAAGCCGCAGCAGAAATAACACCCGACGCACCACCTCAAGAGAATGAACAAAACTTCCAAACAATTCTACATGAAATTTTAGGCTTCGGACCTTTGGAGCCATTATTAAACGACAAAACCGTTTTGGAAATCTTTGTCGACAGCTACGACAATATCTATGTAGAACGTCAAGGCCAATTCCAAGATGCCGAACAAACATTTACTGATGTCGAGCATCTGCTGGTTATTATGCGACGCATTTTACTTCCTCTCGGCATGGGACTTACCCCAGAAACACCCATGATGGATGCGCGTCTGCCAAATGGCTCCCGTGTCAACATCATTTTGCCGCCCATCAACATCAATGGACCGAGTATGGTCATCCGCTTGTTCCCCACCCGTTTACTCACCTTTGAAGATCTCCTCTCTTTTGGCTCTGTTACCCCTCACGTCGTAGATTTCATCAAAGCATGTATACAAGGTCGCTTGAACATTATTGTTTCTGGTGGTACAGGATCTGGCAAAACCACAATCCTCAATATTATGACGGAATTTATTGATAAGGCAGAACGAGTTGTCACGATTGAAAATGCCGCCGAAATGCAACCGCGCACCAATCTAAAACGCACAGTTCGCATGGAAAGTCGCCCTGCTGACAGCGAAGGGAAAGGGGCAATCACCATGAGTGATCTCGTTGTCAATGCTTTGAAAATGCGCCCAGATCGCATTCTTTTGGGTGAAGCGCGTGCTGAAGAAGTGATGCACTTTGTGCAAGCCACCAATACGGGTCATGACGGATCGATGCTCACCATGCACGCCAACAGCACCCGAGATGCGCTCGCTCGTTTAGAAACAATGGCCTTCATGTTTAACCCTTCCCTACCACTGCTAACCGTGCGACAACAACTCGCCTCAGGGTTTGATCTTGTTATTCATTCTGAACAACTAACAGACGGCACACGCAAAATCGTCGCCGTTTCAGAAGTGGTTGGTATGCATGGGGATAATATTTTGTTGCAAGATATTTTTAAATATGAACAATCAGGGCTGGAAAACGGCCGTATTCAAGGCAAAACCATCACGACAGGTTATATCCCTACCTTTTTAGATCGTTTGCAAAATATGGGTATCGAGATGCCAATTAGCAATTTCACCCCAAAGTAATAATCTTTACGGACTTCAATAGATACGGCCGTTTGCAAATTACAAGATGTAAACGGCCGTAATTTAGCATTTGTCCCAACAACCATCTCAGCTCATATCCAGCAAAACAATGGACCATTCAGGACTCTTTACTCATATAAAACTTATGTGAAATTTGATATAACCTTACTATTCAATCCAAGGCAAGTATAGACAACGTTTTATCCTTGTGATACTCTTAATAAACTTTGATGTTTCCAACCAGATAGTCTGGTAAATTTCGAGGGGAAACCTATGGCAGAAGATCTAAAAAAAGTCGTATGTATTGAAGACGAACTAGAAATGATTGAGCTTGTAAAGCTTATTTTAGGTCGCAACAAATTTGATGTGACTGGTGCTGTTGGTGGGCGAGAAGGCTTAGACAAGATTGCAGAAACTAAACCAGACCTTGTACTGCTTGATTTAATGATGCCAGAAATGGATGGCTGGGAAGTGTACCAAAAGATGAAAGCCTCCGAAGAAATGCGTGACATCCCTGTTATTGTTGTCACCGCAAAAGCACAAAGCATCGATCGCGTATTAGGGCTTCACATCGCACGTGTTGATGATTACATTACCAAACCATTTGGGCCACAAGAATTACTCGACAGTGTTGAACGTGTCATTGCGTCAAAAGCACAGAAGGAAATTAACTAATAAACACAATCTATAATACAAAAACAGCCCGGTTAGTTAACCGGGTTTTTTTTGACCACAAAATCTCTCCCATCCATACAATGTAAAATATTTGACATCGGCACACCGTAATTTAAACCATACTTGTTAAATGTAGTTCCTAATTTGAACTTATTTTAATCTTGGCAACAACATAGCAGACAAAACGAACATATCAAATCATTTCTAATACAATAAACTGCTACTGATAATTCACAAAACAATCTTTATCTAAGTAATAGATTTTCGATGAGGTAAAACTTGCGCATTCGATTTTGGGGGGTACGAGGCACAATACCAACGCCAGGTCCAGATACAATAAGATATGGTGGTAACACGTCCTGTGTGGAAGTATTCACATCTGATAAACAACTGATTATTTTAGATGCGGGTTCAGGGATTCGTCACCTGGGTAAACATCTCCTCGAAAACCAACAAGGACGCATTGTAGGTAGTATCCTCATCAGCCATACCCACTGGGATCATATTCAAGGATTCCCTTTTTTTGCCCCAATTTTTGGACGCAACAACCGTTTTGTTTTAGTCGGTAAAAAACGAGTTGGCAAACAACTTGAAGAAACATTAGCCGGTCAATTTATCGAACCCTATCTTCCATTTTCATACAAATCTTTACCTGCCGATCTAATCGTCAAAGAAGTTCAGGATGGAGAAACATTAATTATTGGTGATGCTACCAAAGTCACTATCTCCGATCTAAACCACCCTGGTGGCTGCCTTGGCTATCGAATCGAAAATAACGGTGTCTCCTTTGTCTATGCCAGCGATATTAGCCATTATGGGGATAGTTTTGATGAACCCTTGTTGGAATTAGCCCAAGGCGCAGATTTATTAGTGCATGATTCCCATTTTGCCTCTTTAGAAGAAAAACAACGCTATATTGAATATGGGCATAGCTGCTGGCTAGAAGCAACACAAGCCGCAAT
>JBNKHS010000178.1:0-8519 GCA_050290485.1 Promineifilaceae bacterium (SeqCode)
ATTAACAGTCCAAAAGTGCAAAAAACGCGCAAGTTATTTAAAAGAAAATGCAAAGAAGCTGGTTTGGTTGGTGAATTTGCAGTTGATGTTGGATCGGTTTCAGAAGCCATTATCAAACGGGCGGTTTGGGTTGATCTGGTTGTCGTAAGCTTAAAACATCCCCCAGGCGATGAACCGCGTGAACGGCTTGGGAATCGTTTCAGTAAATTGATTAAACAATGTCCTCGACCCATGATGATTTTACCGGAGGGGGCAGAATGCCCGATGGATCGGGTGATGCTGGGATACGATGGCAGCCCTAAGGCAAAGGAAGCCTTATTTGTGGCTGCTTATCTTGCTTCGCGTTGGGTGATGGAATTGACAATTGTTACTGTCGAAACTGAAAATACGCCTGCACATACACTTTATGAGGCACAAGTTTATCTAGAACGGTACGGGGTCAAAAATGCCAAGTATGTGCTTAAACCCAAACCGATTAAAGATGCCCTCATGGAAACGGCCGTTGCCCACGATGTTAACTTTTTAATTGTCGGTGGTTTTGGTTTTCGTCCAATGATGCACCTCATGCTGGGTAGCACTGTTGATCAGTTGTTGCGTGAATTCCGTCATCCTATTTTGATTTGCCGCTAAAGTCGTAACACATACTACTTTTCAAAAGTTGGAACAATTTCTCACTTATAGATTCAACTTTAATTGAATGATCACCTTTGCCGTTTTTCGCTACGCTCAGGGATGATACTAATCATTGATCTATAAGGGAACGATGATGTCTAACCATTCCGTAGAAACAAAATTGCAACCATTGCCAGACGGCCGTATTTTGGCCTATTGTGAATATGGCGATCCACAAGGCTGTGCCCTTTTTTATGCACATGGCAGCCCAGGGTCTCGTTTGGAAGGGGCTATGTTTACACAAAAAGCGGCTGAATATGGATTTCGCTTTATCGCCACAGATCGCCCCGGATTTGGACAATCCACATTTAAGCCAAAGCGTACTTTTTTGGATTATCCTAGAGACATATCCGAACTAGCGGATGCTTTGGGAATTGATAAGTTTGGGGTGATGGGGCATTCTGGTGGCGGTGCACATACGGCCGTTTGTGGCTATGCTATCCCTGAACGTTTGTTTTTCAACATGCCCCTAGCTGGCTATACCAACTTTGCCGAATTGCCTGACGCTGGGCAAATGCTGCACACCAAAGCAGACCAAATATCTGTTGGACTCTCCCAAAAACATCTCCGTCTCTTTCGTTTCTTTTTCGATATGATGGCTTTTAGTGCCAAACGGATGCCCAATACTTATTTCAAAGAGGTTGCCAAAGCAGGCAATGAAACAGATCGTAAGGTTGCTGCAGATCCTGAATTTAAAGCGCATCTCATTGCCGACCAGCAGGAAGCGATGCGTCAAGGTGGAAAAGGCCCCACGTGGGATGCTAAGATTCATTATTTGGATTGGGGTTTCCGACTGGAGGAGATTCAAGGGAAAGTGATTGTCTTTCACGGGACAGAAGATTATTTCTCGCCTTTTCAGTTTGGGCAGCATTTAGCCGAAAATATTCCCAATTGCGAACTCCATGTTTTAGAAGGGCAAGGACACTTTTTTGTGTGGGATCATCAGGATTTAATTTTTAAAACGGCCGTTTCCCAATGCAATTCATAAATTTTCAATCCGCTTAACATCATGTTAAACAAAACCTTATATTATGTGTCTTATATCCAATAATAAAGGAGAAAAATCATGATCGAATTAAAACAAATCCCCGATACAAACATCCTCATTATTACGGCCAAAGGTGAAATAACAGATGATGATTATGAAGATCAAATTGTTCCGGCCGTCGAGAACGTGCTAGAGAATTATGAAAAATTACGGTTCTTATATGTGTTGGGTGAAGAATACGATGGCTTTGAGGGTGACGCCATGTGGGAGGATACCAAAATCGGCATGAAACATCTTACACACTACGAAAAAATTGGCGTTGTTACCGATGAGAAATGGATTCGTCGTTCGGTCAAAGCATTTGGCTTTCTTATGCCTGGCGAAGTGAAGCTGTTTGAGAATGATCAATTAGATGAAGCCAAGGATTGGATTACAGCATAGTTTTGGTTTGCTAATAAGTACAAGGGTATATTTTGTTGGATGACAAGTGTGCCCTGTGAATTACGGCCGTTTTCTACCAATTTCTCCTATCTTCACAACCATTGTCAACTTCAACTGTTTTATTCATTGAGTCTTTCATGTGAAAGACCCAAATTTTATCCATCATTCCCCAATATAAAGAAAAGGAGATTCAAATGGGAACAATTTTATCAATTATTTTGATGATTGTGTTGGCCGCGGTTGTGATCTTAATTGTAAGCAGACTCGGGCTTGGCTTGGCGGTAGGCGGGTTTGGTGATGCTATCATTGCTGCAGCTGTGATTGCCGTTGTTGGTGGTGTGCTTGCTTGGTTACTTGGCTTGTTAGGCATCAGTTTGGGTGGTGGTCTTGTCGGGGCAATTATCAACCTTATTGTTGCTGCCATTGTACTCATGATCAGCGATAGATTTGTCAAAGGGATGAAGGTTAATGGTTTTGTTGGTGCGCTTGTTGCTGCCATTGGCATTGCTATAGTGACATGGTTGGTTAACTGGGTGCTTGGTCTATTCCTTTAGAGATCGATTTTTTGGACGTGTAAATAAAGGAGGCGTCTTAGGTTTGCCTAAGGCGTTTTTTTTGTTTTATACTTTGCCCTTCAAGATTGATAACAAGGAGAAATAAATGACAACGAAATCAGATTATACAGAAGAAGAATGGCTTGGCTTACTTGCGGCGCCAATGCTGGTGGGGATGTACATTATTATGGCCGATGTGAGTGTAAGTGCAATGCCCAAGGAAATGGCGGGAATGATGAAAGGGGTAATGAACTCTGATGTGCCTGATGTGGCAAAAGATTTAATTGCTGCGCTTTCTGGTGATTTTGTCATAAAATCACAAAAGAAAGAAATCCCGCAGCCAGAAATTGATAAACATCAAGATCCGAAGAAACAGTTGATGGATCAGTTGGCAGCGGCAACGGCCGTTTTAGACACTAAATCAACACCAGAAGAAAAAGCGGGCTTTAGCGAATGGTTAATGGCCATCGCCAATGCAACTGCCGAAGCAGGACGTGAAGGTGGCTTTTTAGGCATCGGTTCTGTTAAAGTAAGTGACAAAGAAAAAGTAGCGTTAGAAGAACTTAAAACAGCTTTAACTTAAAAGCGATGAGGACTGAGCGCAAAGTGGTAAGCTCGAAACTCAGCCCTCATCACTTATCCCTTATCTCCTATGAAAAAGAAACTGCGTGGTGTTAAACGAAGTCATATTCAACTCGATTACGATCTGTATCGGGTCAAAGTACCGATGCGTGATGTCGCTGATTCCTATTTAAGTGTCGTCGATTTGCATCCAGAAGGCATAGAGCAAACGATTATGTTTGTGCATGGATACGCTGGTGTGCTCGAATCTTGGGAGCATCAAATCAACCATTTTGCGCGTAACTATCGTGTGGTTGCACCCGATTTACGTGGACATGGCCAAAGCGATGCACCCTATACTGATTACACCATGCAAGAAATTGTGTCTGACCTGCATGCCATTGTCGAAGATCTCGAATTTCCTGAAAAGTTTATCTTGGTAGCGCACTCCTTTGGTGGATCGATTGCCGTAGAGTATGCTAATGCCCATGCAGATCGTTTGCAGAAATTGGTGCTTATTGCCACGGCTGGGGAGTATCCATTGCCTAAAGCTGCCCAATGGGCAACACGCATCCCTGGGAAGCTTGTACAGCCATTTTGGAGGTATCGTAATCGGTTTGATGCTGAGTTTCATGTGATGAAGCGTTTGGCGGCCAATAATATGCTCAAATGGCGAGGCTGGTCGATGATGCGCAATATTACTACACCGACACTGGTCGTGACGGGAGAACGGGATAACTACTTCCCGCGCGAAGTATTCGACGATGTGGGCAAGATGATTCCCAATGCGGAAATTTATGATGTGGGCTCGGCTAAACACAAAGTTCAGCTTGAACGACATGAGGCAGTAACGCGCGCAATTGAACGCTTTGTCGATGATACAGATCGAGGTTCATGGCGGGGACGGGTGCAAAAAGGGGACCCACTTGCAGACCGCATATGGATTCGTAGTTACAGCAAAGACACACCACCGACAATTCCGATTCCGAAACGGCCGTTAACCACATTTCTCGACAGTGCTGCAAGCTGGCTTCCTAAACAAACGGCGACTATTTTCTACAACCATAAATTAACCTACCAACAACTCAATGACAAAGTGAACCGCTTTGCCCATGTTTTGCATGGCAAAGGAGTGCAGCCTGGTGATCGAGTGATGATTGTCTTGCCTAACATGCCGCAAATGATTGTTGCCTTTTATGCTACACTCAAAATTGGTGGGGTTGTGGTTATGCCCAATCCCGATGCAGATGCGACCCTTATCGCCCAACAAGCAATCCAAACCAATCCCAAAGTGATGGTGACTCTGAAAAGTTTTGGTCGTTTGGCTCAAGCGATTAAAGATAATTCATCTTTAGAACAGTTCATCTTTGCTGATATTCAAGTTATCGTTTCCAACAAAGTGTACAAAGCATTGATGGCTCGATGGGGTTTAATTGAGAGTCAGCCCGAAGATGAGGCGATTGTGCGGGCAATCGGAGGACGAATGGGGCAGCTAATGGCCGATGCACCCGCTACACCGCCACCGAATGTATCTGTTGGAAGTCATGATCTGGCTGCAATTTTGTTCACGAGTGGGACAACAGATTTGCCCAAGGGGGTTTGTCTCACTCATCGCAATTTAGTGACCAACACATTACAAACCCGCCATTGGATTCCCGATCTGGAATACGGTAAAGAAGTCTGTTTGGCCGTACTCCCGATTATACATAGTTATGGTTTGATCAATGTGATGAGTTTACCTATTGCTTTAGGTAGCACAATGGTTCTGCTACCTGTTTTTGATTTGGAAGAGGTGCTTATGTACATCCGTGAGCATCAGGTGACGATCTTCCCCGGCGTACCTTCGATGTACACTGCTATTAACCATTTCCCCAGAGCGCGTGAGTATGGTTTGAATTCAATTAAAGCGTGTGTCAGTGGGGCTGCGCCACTGCCCATTGAGGTGCAAGAGGAGTTTGAGAAGCTGACCCACGGCCGTTTAGTTGAAGGATATGGCTTAACCGAAGCATCGCCAGTAACCCATGCTAACCCTTTGTATGGTGTACGTAAACCAGGCTCAATTGGTATACCCATTCCCAACACAGAAGCAAAAATTGTCGATTTGGTAACGGGCGAACCGCTGTCTCATGGTGAGATTGGAGAACTCGTGGTGCGTGGTCCACAGGTGATGCAAGGATATTGGCAAAACGAGGCGGCAACGGCTGAAGTTCTCAAAGATGGTTGGCTAAATACAGGTGATGTTGCCGTGATGGACAACGATGGTTATTTTCAAATTATAAGCCGTAAACGAGACACGATTATTTTTGGAGATTACAGTGTCTTTCCGCGCGATGTCGAAGAGGTCATTTACGAAAATAATAAGGTGATGGAAGTGGCTGTTGTGGGTGTGGGTAAAGTGGAAGGAGAGCAGAAAATCAAGGCATTTGTGGTACCACGCCCTAATACAGATTTAACGAAGGAAGAGTTGCTAGAGATGTGTCATCGTCGGCTGGACCCTTATGCGGTGCCGTGGGAGATTGAGTTTCGCGAATCATTGCCCAAATCGTTCATTGGCAAGGTGCTGCGTCGTGTGTTGGTGCAAGATGTTGAGGAAGACAGTGACATCCATGATCCATCCTGAATTACCACGCTATTCCATTGATGCTTTGGGGATTGAGACAAATTATTATGTGGCTGGCGAGGGAAACGGCCGTAAAATTCTTCTTCTTCATGGCATGACCTCTTCAGGGGATGCGTTTCGGGAATTGATGGTTGGGTTGGCAGATGAATACCACCTAATTGCACCAGACATGCCGGGCTTTGGCTTTTCTGAGGCCACCCAGCCGTACACGTTAAACCATCTTGTTGAGTGGGTTGCCGCTTTTCGTGATGCGTTGGAACTCCCTCCATGTGCGGTAATTGGACACTCCTTTGGTGGCGTGATTTCTGCACGGTTTGCCTTGGCTTATCCAGAGGATGTCACTTGCTTGGTGCTTATTGCCCCGGCATTATTGGCTGCCCAAAATATGCCCGATTATTTAATTAAAGCTGGAATCTCATTGGGACTGCCTGATTTAGGGGCAACCATTTCCCAATCACGAATGGTTGTTCCTTATCAAATAAAAAATGGTTTTTACAATGCTGCTGAACAGCCTGACTCTATTTGGGAACGCCGTTTGCGTGACTATGAAAATGCACGTGCTTCGGCAGAAGTGATCAAAGCAATCGGCAGGGAGAATCCACGCATCGATTTGGAACAGCTGCGACGTCCTGTTTTTATGCTGTGGGGTGTGGATGATTCTGTGGTGTTGGTCAAAAATGGGGATGAACTATTAGAGATTTTTCCTGAGGCTGTTTTGGTGAAGATTGCTGAATGTGGTCACGTGCCAATTCAAGAACAAACGGCCGTTGTTTTAACGTATACACGTTCATTTTTGGAACGATGTGCAACTGTTTAGGGAGTTAAGTTTCTCAGACAGATTTTAAATTAAAAATTCAGCGACTTTGGCAAGTAGATTGTCAATCTTGTATGGTTTCGGCAGAAACCCCACATGATTTTGCTGGTTAACGAGAGTGGAAACATCAGTTTCACTGTAGCCAGATGACAGAATTACTTTTACGTCGGGATTAATAGCTTGTAGTTGAGCCAATGTCTCTTTGCCACTCATGCCAGGCATTGACAGATCGAGAATAACCAATCCAATTCGATAGATATTCTTTTGATACATTTCCACTCCTATGGAGCCGTTTGCTGCTGTGAGAACTTGAATATCTTCAATTTCTAATATGTCAGTAACCGCTTCACGAACTGGGCGTTCATCGTCGATGATTAAAATGCATTTTTCCGAGCTGGATTCTTTTTCCATGATAAATAATATGATACCTAATACGGCCGTTTTCTTCCAACCATACAAAAGTAAGAAGCGTAAAATACCACAACTTGGCAAGTTTGCTAAACTAAAGGTGAAACTGGTATTATCCACCATTCATTTAAATGAACGTATAACTGTATTGAAAACATCCTAAATGGAGAAACGCATGACCCAAGAAACAAAAGATCTTCCCAGATGGGATATGACTGTCCTTTATCCCGATTTAGATTCCCCAGAGTTTGAAGCTGGATTTCAAGCCGTCATTGACTCAATTGAAAAACTCCAAAGCTACTTTGACAAGCATCAAATTAATCGTGTAGATCCCCAGCCGATGGATGCAGAGACGGTGTCTGTATTTGATGGCTTATTCAACCAATACAACGATACCTTGCAAACTTTTTCTACAATGCAAGCGTATTTGTATAGCTTTTTGACAACAGATTCGCGCAACGATTTAGCCCAAGCCAAATTTAGTGTATTGCAGCCCAAAACTGCACAACTAGGGCTTTTAGGCACACGTTTAACGGCATGGATTGGATCTCTAGATATTGAATCATTATTAGAAGAGTCGACGATTGCGCAAGAACATCAATACACCTTGCTCAAAGCCAAAGAAGAAGCAACGCACCTTATGTCCCCAGAAGAAGAAGCGCTTGCAGCTGAGCTGCGTTTAACAGGTGGAAGCAGTTGGCAACGGATGTTCAACGTATACAACTCGCAAATTATGGTGGATGTCGAGATCGATGGCGAGATGCAATCATTGCCCTTAACCGCAGCTCAGAACTTAGCATTTAGCGACGATCGGGATTTGCGCGAGCGTTCTTACCATGCAGTGCTTGGTGCTTTGAAAAAATCATCAGTCCCTATTGCTGCTGCGCTGAATGCCATCAAAGGGGAAACATTAACCTTAACCAAAAGACGAGGATGGGATACGCCTTTGGACATGGTTTTGTTTGACAATGCGATGGATCGACAGACCTTAGATGCTATGATGGATGCTTGTAAAGAATCTTTCCCTGATTTTCAGCGTTATTTAAAGGCGCGGGCTCGCGCTTTGGGATTGCCCGTATTGGCATGGTACGATCAACTTGTGCCCGTTGGCCAAGGTACACAAAGTTGGTCATATGATGACGCTGCCCAATTTGTTGTCGATCAATTCGGCACCTATTCACCAAAACTGAAGAAGATGGCGGAAGCGGCATTTAGTGAAGGGTGGATCGATGCAGGCCCTCGCGAAGGCAAGAGCGGTGGTGCGTTTTGTATGTCATTACGTGCGGACGAGTCGCGTATTTTGATGAATTTTGAATCGCAATTTACGAGTGTGAGCACAATGGCCCATGAATTGGGGCATGGATTCCATCAGGATTGCTTAACCGGGAAAACGGTTCTTCAGAAGTCGTATCCCATGACCTTGGCCGAAACTGCTTCGATCATGTGTGAGTCGATAGTTAC
>JBNKHS010000179.1:0-8497 GCA_050290485.1 Promineifilaceae bacterium (SeqCode)
GCCGTCATGACCCGTTCTTGCGTGGCATCCTCGCGGTCAAAAATGCCCATTTGCTGACCTTCGCGCATGACCAAAACGCGATCACTCATGGCCAACACTTCCGGTAAATCGGAGGAAATCATGATGATGGCCATGCCTTCTTGGGCGAGTTCATTGATCATGTGATGCACTTCCGCTTTGGCACCGACATCAATGCCGCGTGTGGGTTCATCAAGGATGAGTAATTTGGGGCGTGTGTTGAGCCATTTGCTCAAGACTACTTTTTGCTGATTGCCACCGGAAAGTTTTCCCGCTTCGAGTTGCACGGATGGGGTGCGAATGTTTAAGCGGTCTTTGAACTGAACGGCCGTTTCCCGTTCCTGGCGTCGTTTAATCAAGCCCAACTTATTGGTATATTTTTTCAATGTGGGCAAGCTGATGTTAGACGTGATCGACATCGTCATCGTTAAGCCCAACTGCCGCCGATCTTCAGTCACATAAGCAATACCATGGGCCATCGCATCCTTCGTCTTGCTAATCTTGATGGGCTGACCCTCGATGAAAACTTCACCAGTTTCTGCGGGTTCAATGCCAAACAAAGCCAAGCCTACATCGGTGCGTCGTGAACCAACCAGCCCAGCAAACCCCAGCACTTCCCCAGCCCGTACGGCAAAATTGATGTCGGAGAAGCTGCCCTCTTTCCCCAGATTTTTTACTTCGATGAATGTGTCTCCTAGCTGCGCCTCCGTCTTGGTAAAGAAATCCTCCATTTCACGACCCACCATGTCCCGAATCGCACTTTCTGGTGTGACCTCGGAAGCGGGTGCGGAGGAGATGAATTTACCATCGCGCAAAATGGTGATGCGATCTGAAATGGCAAACACTTCTTCCAGACGATGACTAATAAATAGGATGGACACACCCTGCTCACGCAAGGAATTAGCAAGTTTAAACAATTGTGTGACTTCATGTGCGGAAAGAGAGGCGGTTGGCTCATCCATAATTAAAACACGGACATTGAGGGAAATCGCTTTGGCAATTTCGACAGCTTGTTGTGCTGCCAGCGTCAATCCCCGGGCCGAACTACGTACATCCAGCTTGATGCCCAGTGTGGACAGCAGTGCTTCCGCTTCTTTGTACATTTGCTTCCAATGAATAATTCGGCCGCGATTACGATGACTAATGAAGATGTTTTCGGCCACGTTAAGATCCGGAAAGATCATGGGTTCTTGTTGAATGGCAGCAATACCGTGGGTTTGGGCGTCAATCGCGTTGTGGATGGTGGTGGAGTGTCCGTTTAGCAAAATTTCACCTTGATCAGCCTGGTGGATGCCTGTCATGATCTTGATCAAGGTTGATTTGCCTGCGCCATTTTCCCCTAGAAGGGCGTGAATCTCACCTGGGTATAACGTCAGGGATACATTATCCAACGCCTGGGTCATATCAAAGCGTTTCGAGATGTGGGTCATTTCTAATACTGGTTCAGTCATGGAAATAGTCCGAAATACATTGTTGAAATTTGCTGATAATTGATGAATATTATTGAAACTTGACGAAATCCTATCCTAAAAGGTAATATTCGTCAAGGATTACAAAAAAATCAACAAAGAAGTCAACCAAGTCTGCGATTGTTACTTTTTCTTCCAAAGGCTTGCCACACACGACGATAAGTTGAAAATTGTGAAAATGTTGCCTTTGTAAGAAAATAGATTGGCAGATTAACCGAGACCTAAAGTTATGGATATAGCGAACATGATGACAACATACGAGCGCCAACAAACAATCCTACGCCTGCTAGAAGAACAACCTGGTATTAAAGTTGTGCAATTAGCTAATATGCTGAATGTATCCGAAGGAACCATTCGCAATGATCTCAACGCGCTAGAAGCTGAAAAACGCATCAAACGTGTGCGTGGGGGTGCTGTTTTATTAGATACACCAGAAAAAAGTGATTTACCAAAAGAAAACATTTCTAATGCAGAAGCTAAAGAGCGTATTGCTCATTGGGCAGCAGAAATGGTCGAAGACGGTGATGCCATCCTGCTGGATGCCAGCACCACTGTGCGCAGCATGGTTCCTCACCTGCAGCCTCGCCAAAATCTGACGATTGTCACCAATGGTCTGGAAACCGCACGTCTGTTAGCAGTAGAAACAACACATACGATTATTCTGATTGGCGGTATCGTCAGCCCAGACGGGGCGGCGACAACCAGCCAGATGAGTATTGAAATTATTGAGAATCTACACATTCGCACGGCTTTTGTCTCTGGTGTTGGCTTTACATTGGAAAAAGGGTTAACGGAACGAAATATAGAAGAGGCACAGCTCAAGCAAACATTGCTGGCTTCGGCACAGCGTACCGTTGTCTTGTTGGACTCTACAAAAATCGGCAAAGTCGGTTTTGCACCATTGGCACCCATAAGCAAGATTTCCAACTTACTAACAGATAGTGAAGTTTCCAACAAATTCATTGAGCAGGTGCGCGATACTGGTGTTAACTTGTTGGTTTGTGGTGAGAATACGGTTCGTTCCTATACTGCTCACGACGATGGTAAAACGAAATTCACCCTTGGTTTTGCCAATCAAAGTGAAGAACTGCCCTTTGCCATTGATGTACGCCGCAGTCTAGAGAGAGCAGCGTCTAATGTTGGTAATATTGATCTGGTGGTTGCGGATAATCGTTTGAGTGGGGAAGAGGCCCTGCGGGTGGCTGACAAGTTAATCCAGCGGGATATTGATTTAGCGATTGAATATCAGATTGATTATAAAGCAGGCAATCTGATTATGAATAAGTTTCAACAAGCAAATATTCCAGTGATTGCCGTGGATATTCCTATTGTGGGGGCAACGTTTTTTGGCGTGGACAATTACCGTGCGGGGCACATGGCAGGAGCTGCGTTAGGGGAGTGGGTGGAGCAAAACTGGAACGGCCGTATCGATCATCTTTTCATTTTAGAAGAACCAAGAGCAGGTTCATTGCCTGAAGCCCGTATTCAGGGACAACTCGATGGTTTGCAGGATTATCTTGGACAAATACCAGTGGACCAACTCCACTATATAGATTGTGGCAATGTGAGTGCTGTGAGCGAAACAGGCGTTGTTGAAAGGCTGCAAACGATGCCAGATTGCCATCACATCGCCATTATTTCATTTAACGACGAAGCTGCGTACGGTGCCTTGCAAGCTGCACGAAAAAATGCACGTGAAGCGGATGTTGTGATTGTTGGTCAAGGAGCAGATCGTTTGATTCATAGCGAACTTCGCAATCCAAATTCACGCTTAATCGGCTCAACTGCTTATATGCCGGAGCGCTATGGCGAAAAGCTAATGGATCTGGCGCTCAAAATTTTACGTGGTGAATCCGTGCCCCCAGCTGTGTACATGAGTCATGTGTTCATCAATGCTGAGAACATTGATCGATTTTACCCAGCCAGCGATTGATAGCTTTTCGATGGGTACACTGGAATCAGTTAATTGTTGACCAAGAACTGGATGCTAATGGTCTGGTTTAAGGATATTCCCATCAGCAGCAACAAGACGGCCGTTTTGAATGACAAATGTGCGGGGTGACTGGGTTATTACGGCTTCTGTAGGTGTATCTCCGGGAACAACCATTAAATCTGCTTTTTTACCTACCGCTAAGCCATATTGACTATCCCCCATGACATGAGCCCCACCGTAAGTGGCAATCTGTAAGAGCATTTCTACATCTTCGTCTTGCCGAAATCCACTACGGTACCCTAACATCCGCACTCGATCCAGCATATCCACCGTATTGTACGGTCCCCAGGTGTCACGGATGCCATCTGTGCCCGTACAGAGAGACACCCCTGCTTTGTACAAACGTTTTAATGGAGGAAAGGGAGAGCGGCCAGAACCTAAAGACATGATGGTGATCTCATTTTCCAGCAGTAGAGCGATGATTTGGTTAAGGTACGCATCGTCAATCATGCCCAGACAAAAAACATGACTAATCGTAACCCGACCTTGCAAGCTCAAGGCCCGTGTCCGCTCAGCAATTAATTCAACGGCGAATGCTCCTAATGTGCCTGGTTCATGTAGATGAATATCCACTTCTACGCCGTAACGGTCGGCAATACCAAAAATGACATCTAAATGGCGCACAGGATCGCGATCAACGGTTGAAGGGTCCAATCCCCCAATACCATCAGCTCCCATTTTTACCGCTTCTTCTAGGAGTTCAATTGATCCAGGGCGAATCAGCATTCCCCCTTGAGGAAAAGCGATCATTTGGATGGTGAGACGATCTTTAAATGCTTCCCGTGTGGCCAGCATCCCTTCCCAATTGGCTAAACCAACACCAGCATCAACATCAATATGGGTGCGGATGTGGGTGGTGCCCGTCGCAATTGCTATCTTTGCTTGCCGAGTTGCCTGTGTTTGCACAGAGATAGCCAACTCACGTTGTACGCGCCGCTCTGTTTCTACAAAGTCGTGGATAGTAAAGGCCGGATTTTCATTCTTATACCAAGGATGGCCAAGCAGGTTTTTATCCATATGGGCGTGGGCATTGACTAAGCCAGGGAGTAGAAGATGGTTACGGCCGTCTAAGACCATCGCTAAATCATAGCCAGGATCGATTTCTGGCTCCATGCGTTGGATCAAGCCGTCATGTAGTAAAACATCCACGGTCTCATGGCCCATAGGACGTACATTTTTAATAAGTATTGAGTGTGTCATTATTTCTATACCCCTTATAAACGAATTATAGCTAAATTTACCATTCTTGAATTGCTTAAGTCGAAATTAAGTGAGACTAAGTACGGAGGTAACATACTTATAACGCGTAGCTAAAGCTGGCTTTTTCGGTTTTTTGATTGAGATGGAAAAGGTAGCCAATACGGTGGACCAAAGGGGAGGATGGTACTCGTTAAATCTTTCGTCTTGCGCAAATCGCAGATAGGTATATCGTATCGTGTTGTTGCTATTGGCGATTGGGTTGCAGGAAAGTTAGGGGTTTCTAATGTCAAGAAAGTCCGTTTTTGGATACTATTCCCAAAATGAATTCGATCTAAATTTTCTCAAACTTGTGGAATTAAATGACCATAGGCTGGCCATATAACCACCAATGTGTATCTTGTGGGTAAGCAGGTTGCCATATACTCGCCCAGACAAATGCACCGTCACGCCAAATGAGTCGAAGTTGTTGGTCAGTAACGGCCGTTTCTGTCAACAAATTTTCTTCTAGTCGATATGGTTCCTGTTGCAGAAAAGTCAATATCTCTGCCAACATTACCCGGTTTTCGACCACTGTTGAGTAATAGGGAATGCAGGATTCAGGTGTTTCTTTTAGTTCCTCAATTTGTCTTTGCCATTGGCGCAATCGAGTACCCGCCTCTTTGTTACCTTTTTGTTCGACACGGGTAACACGCCAGTTAATCGTTTGTTCAAATTCAAAATCCACCTGTCCAAGTCGTTCTTTGTCTATGTCTGTTAGCTTATCTTGCACTGCATGTAAACGGTTGTACCGCATCAAAAAGCTACCTAAAGTAAGTCGGGGGGTGACTGCGGTGGCTAATGGGTAATAAACGGCCGTACTATCTAAATAAGTAGACATTGTGGTTCCCATTGCTTCACACAATTGCAAATCTATATCAATGTAATCGCGTGTTTTTTCTTCTTTAAACATATTAGCTCCTTCTAGCAGTAAGCCAAAATCATCTTTCGTGTTGTATTTACTTTAACTTAGAGAGGACACAAACTCCATATGCCGGGGAATAAACGGAGGATATAGAAAGGTTATAACTTGGCCTGTATGTAGACGCACAGACTAACTATCGAAAGCATTACCAAACAACCTCGTATAGTGAGTCGCCCATAAAAAATAGAGTGTAGTTGTTTTTAACTAGGCTCCATTTTTTATATTGAGGGCGTGAAAACAACGGATTCTACATAGGACTTAAAACGCCGCAAATCGGCCGCCACAGCTTTTTCTGGATGAGAGAATAATTTTGTGATCCATTCACCAATAGCTCCACCAGGAGGTGTTAGCTGCATAGTAACCGTAATTTCTGTTTGCGTTTTGGGAAGGGGATTAAAGGTAACTTGTCCACTCGTGGTAATCATCCCTTTATTATCTTTTGTATTCCAAGCAATGCGGGCATTTGGTTCTAGGCAAGTAATCTCCGCATTCCAGTCGATATTACTGCCCAATGGTCCAGCTACAACCCAATGACTTAAGCCTTCGTCTAGCATACTGACAGATTTCACATGCGTCATGAAGTGTGGAAACTGGGTAAAATCCGCCCAGATCGAGTAAGCATGTTGGGCTGGTGTATTCACAAGGATGCTTTTTGAAATTTGTTGTGTCATAAATCTTCCTTTTTAGTTTGGTTCGGTGATAAATACGGGAGAGCTAGTGACCTTTTCTTTTTCTCTTTCTCTAGGTTCACGTTGTTCTACTTGTGGTGATGATACGGCCGTATTTCTCTCCAGTTGATCGTAGATATAGCAAAAACCACGCATTCCTCGAAAGAAGAGATAAAGCGCAGCGAGTAAAGCGAAAACGGCCGTAATTGGAATGCGTATAAGTGCGTATAATAAGAGAAGGCCACCGCTAATTAACGAGACAAAGCGCTCATCTCGGTTTGTATTTACCTGATCTACATTTGTTATTGATGCCAATGTGTCCCACATAGAGTTCTCCTTTAACTAAAACACCCCCGACTTGGGGCTATCAGGGGTGTCAGGCGTTTCCCAGTGGGGAAAGCTTATAAACTGCTCAAGAAATCGTTAACTTCTTGCTCTGCCTCTTCACGGGAATGTCCATACTTTTCTTGCAAAATACCAATTAATTCATCCCGTTTGCCGGCAACCTTTTCTAAATCATCATCAGTTAGGTTACCCCATTTTTGGCGTACTTTGCCTTTTAATTGGCTCCATTTTCCTTCAAAAATGTCACTGTTAATTTCAACTGTTTTATTCATTCTTGCCTCCATTTACTTTTGGTCAGGTGAACTTAAAACTGTCCAATCGTCTCCTGACAACTTAAATTTTTGCAATGGACAGCTGATACAACTTAACTATACAAAATCGGTGACCACAGACGGATATACCACCGATATAGTTCCGGGATATACATTTCCTATACCTTGCTTCATTTGTTTGATATTAACCTACGTAATTGGCAACTTCCCCAAAATATTTTAGAAGAAATAGTAAATGATGGGTAAATCGTTTCTATTGGATTAGAATCATCAAAATGAAAGGAAAGCACAACAATTTTGCAACCATTGCGACCGTGATCACAATTTTTTTCTTGAGTAGTTGTCAAGATAACGTTTCTTCAGGCATGGCGACAAACAGTGTAGCAATTGGGACGACTTCTTTAACACCACTCCCTACACCGACTCCTAAACCTACAAGCTCTCTAACACCAACAAAAACACCCACCTTAATTGCAACACCCTCAGTAATAGACACCAAAGAGGTTCCTGTCACGCCTACACCGTATCCTCTCCTTGCCTATACAATACCCCACTTACGTCAACGCGATTTTCCCGGCGGCCAAATTCAGATACGAGCAGTTTTAGAGCAAAACGAATCTTTTACTCAATCTTATATAGATTATCCTAGTGATGATTTAACAATTACGGGTCTTATGTACGTGCCGACAGGAACAGGGCCCTTTCCTATTCTTATTTTGTTACATGGCTACGTTGACCGTGATCAATATTATGCCGGGGCGGATACATGGCAATCCGCAGAGTTTTTTGCTCGGCAAGGATACCTCGTATTGGCCCCCGATCTACGCAGTTGGGGAGAGTCCGATACAAGCTTAAGTTTGTTTCATATGGGACTCGTGATTGATGTTTTAAATCTAATTGGCTCATTACCATCCTTACCAGATGCGGATGAAACCCATATTGGGTTATGGGGTCATAGTATGGGCGGCGGTATTGTTACTAAAGTTTTGACAATAGATGAACGTATAAAAGCGGCCGTTTTATATGCGCCTAATAGTGCTGACGATGCAGATTTACTAGCTCGTTGGGGAGCTGGTTGCTTGTCCGATCAAGCGCAGACAGCAGGTGACCAATGTAATCCAGCTGAAATTATTCCACCAGACACACCACAAAACATCATTGATGCTTACCTGTCAGCTGCTAACGATCCCGATTTCTTAACACAAGTAGCACCGATCCATCACCTGGGAGCTATTACAGCACCTATACAAGTTCACATTGGTACAGTCGACGGTCAATTCTTAACAGAAACACCTCCTGAATGGTCTTTAAAATTAGCAGATGCCTTACAGGCCATCGACCACGATGTTTCTACTTTCATTTATGCAGAGCAGGGTCACTTCTTTACTGGAGACAGTTGGATACAACTTCATGATCGTGCATTAACATTTTTTGATAGACAACTTAAGAACGGGAATGGTAGCTAATAGACAAGTCAACTAAACATCGGACAACCTATTTGCTCCGGCCGGTCTCCAGACCGTGCCGTTGCTGGCTCGGTGGGACACCGGCCAGAGCGAGTTGTCCGGTTT
>JBNKHS010000180.1:0-8496 GCA_050290485.1 Promineifilaceae bacterium (SeqCode)
CATGGTTAACTCCGTTAATATGCCCGCCGCGCGCCACTTTGCCAGCGCAAAGGGGAGTTGTGTGTCACTACCAATGAGCAGCTGCATTTTTTGCGGCAAATGATCGATAAGAAAACAAATTGCTTTGTGGTTAATTTCATGATTAATGGATTGATAGCCATCGAGAATGAGGGCAAATGACGATAATTCGGTCACAGCAATGGTATTGATCAGGCCAGTCAATAAATCTTGAATGTGGGCAAAGGATGCGTCGGGCAGCAAGCGCATGGGAAGCTGTTTAACCAACGGCAATTTCGCAGAAACGGCCGTAAACAAAAGTTGACAAAAACGCGCAGGATCGTCGTCAAGAGTGTCCAGCGTGATCCACGCAGCAGGGTTACTGCGCTCTTCCATCCATGCACTGAGCAATGTGCTTTTACCAAATCCACTGGGCGCATGCAGCAGCGTCAGGGGTGTATTCATTTGTGCAATAAGATGCGGTCTTTTTAACAGGTGATTTGGCGCGATTGGGGGCTGAAATTTTGTTTGAATGAGATCCAAGTTTGTTGCCTGAACGGCCGTTTCTTGTTCAGCAACAATTGCCGTAAAATCATCAGGGGTTTGTAGATGGTACTGTTCAACGTCAGCCAACTGGGCATCCGCTTTCTGCAAACAAGCTATTGTTAAATCTGTTGCCCGCCCAAGATACGCTTTTTTTAACTTCCCATCACGACGTCGATACGCATACCAGTACGGCTGTCCACGCCTCATCTCTTTTCGTGCCGTAAAACGGCCGTTCTCCCCAACAAAAATAAAACGTTTATGGGTTTGCAGCCAACGCTGCCACCCCGCAGAGCCTACAGGAATTTCTTCGCCGCTGCGCTTACTTTTTACAGGCAGATGCAAACGGCCGTTTTGTACAATTGGTTTCGTTATTTTTGCCACACACTCACTTCCATCACAACAAAAGTTACCCAACATCTTTAATCATACCCATTGTTGGGTAACTTTTGCAAATGATAGCGCTTTAAATGTGGTTAAAAACGGCCGTTTTCGCGCAATAAATCATTAATTCAAGGGATACACTACCCAACACATTTCATCTACCATTGAGTCTAGAATCGTTTAAAAGTTCAGAATTTATTTGGAGATTTTGAAGATGCATAAATGGTGTGATGAATATGCAACCACAAATGGAATCAAACTTCATTATTACCGCACAGGAGGAGACAAACCGCAAGTCGTCCTAAATCATGGGGCAATGGATGATGGACTTTGTTGGACTCGTGTCACTCAGGAATTAGAAAAAGAGTACGACGTCATCATGTTCGACGCTCGCGGTCATGGCTTATCTGATAGTGGCCAAGGCGATTACAGATCAACCACAAGAGCAACAGATATCATACAAGCAATTGAGACATTAGGTTTAAACAAGCCTGTTGTTGGAGGGCATTCGATGGGGGCCGATTCTTCTATGCACGTTGCCGCAATGCGTCCCGATCTTATCAGAGGTCTTTTTATGGAGGACCCACCAATTACAATGCCTGGAGAACCTATATTTGGTGGTGCCATGGGCGAAAAGTTTGAGAATCCTACAAAAACGATGTCAATGATTGCCAGTTTCTTCAAATACCTCCCCAGCGTCCTCACAAAACCACTCGCTAAGAAGATGATGCCCGTTGCACCTGATGAAGAAATTATTCCTTGGGTAAATTCAAAAAAATGGGTAAATAAAGATTTCATCCAGTTTATGAAAACCCCCAGCGACGATATTATAGAAGAACCCTTTTCTGTATTAAAGAATATTAAAGCACCAGGCTTATTGTTTATCGGAGATAGAGAAAACGGTTCAATCGTTTCCAAAACAACCGCTCAAGAAATTAAAAAGATTTTGCCCAACTTAACCGTGACACATCTCATTGGTGCCAACCATGATATCCGTCGTGCACAATTTGATGGATATATCAAGGCACTCAAAAATTTTTTAGCAGACATATATCAATGATCCTCTCAGTGAGCAATTAATTGTGGTTGATGCCAAGAGAAAAGGAAAAAATAACATGAAGAATATTAAAGATCTGATCGCACAAATGACCCTTGAAGAAAAAGCATCGCTTTGTTCTGGTCTAGACTTTTGGCACCTAAAAGGTGTTGAACGCTTAGATATTCCCTCAATCATGGTCACCGATGGGCCACATGGTTTGCGCAAACAAGCTGGGGATAGCGATCATGTGGGTTTGAATGAAAGTATTCCCGCCACTTGCTTCCCCACCGCCTCTGCATTGGCAGCTAGTTGGAATCGGGACCTCATCTACCAAGTCGGCGAAGCATTAGGTGAAGAATGTCAGCAAGAAAAAGTAGGTGTCATTTTAGGGCCGGGGGCCAATATTAAACGCTCCCCCCTCTGCGGTCGTAATTTTGAATACTTCTCCGAAGACCCCTATCTCAGTGGCGAAATGGCTAAAAGTCACATCAATGGTGTGCAAAGCAAAGGGATTGGTACATCGTTAAAACATTATGTGGCCAATAATCAAGAGTACCGGCGTATGACCATTGATGCCGTCATTGATGAACGGGCCTTACGCGAAATTTATTTAGCTGGATACGAGATTGCAATCAAAGAAGCACAACCATGGACGGTGATGTGTGCCTACAACAAAATCAATGGCACCTATGCGGCCGAGCATCCTGAATTGATGACCGATATCCTCAAAAAAGAATGGCAACATGAAGGACTCGTGGTCACTGATTGGGGTGCAATGAATGATCGTGTTGATGGCTTAAAAGCAGGCATTGAACTAGAGATGCCGGGGTCCAATAATGGGAATGATGCCAAAATCGTGGCCGCCATCGAAGCAGGAGAAATGGACGAAGTTGTGCTCGATAATGCCGTCGAACGTATTTTACAGATGATCTTCAAAGCGCAAGAAACGCTCGCTCAAGATTTCAGTTATGATGTAGATGCACATCATACATTGGCGCGCAAAGTGGCGGGCGAAGGAGCCGTTTTGCTCAAAAATGATGGGGCGATTTTACCTTTAGCCAAAAATAAAAAGATCGCTTTGATCGGCCGTTTTGCAAAAGAACCACGTTATCAAGGAGCAGGCAGTTCTTTGATGAACCCCACCCAATTGGACAACCTTTATGACGAAATTGTTGCTTTGGTCGGCGAGGAAAGTGTCAGTTATGCCCCCGGATACTCGCCATCAGGTGATGAGGTTGATGCAGCCTTACTTGCCGAAGCAGTTGAGGCCACCAAGGATGCGGATGTTGTCTTGATTTGTGCAGGTCTCACCGACATGTACGAAGTCGAAGGGTTAGACCGCGCCCACATGAACTTACCACCGGGACATGATGCTCTCATTAGCACGCTTGCCAAAGAAGTTGAAAATGTGGTTGTTGTACTCAGCAACGGCTCACCTGTGGCAATGCCCTGGATCGATGGGGTTGATGCCATTCTTGAAGGATATTTAGGTGGACAAGCAGGTGCAGGGGCAATCGTTGATATTTTGATGGGCGATGTCAATCCATCTGGTAAGTTAGCGGAAACTTTCCCTGTTCATTTGCAAGATAACCCATCCTTCCATTACTTCCCCGGCGGTCCCGCTACGGTTGAATACCGTGAAAGTATTTACATTGGCTATCGTTACTACGATAGCGTGCAGCAAGATTTATTGTTCCCGTTTGGTTTTGGGCTCAGCTACACCACTTTTGAATACAGCGATTTGCAATTGAGTGCAAACAATATTAAAGATGCTGACACCTTAACCGTCACGCTCAAAGTTAAAAATACGGGCAAAGTTGCCGGACAAGAGATTGTGCAATTGTATGTACGGGATGTGGAGGCAACGGTGTTTCGTCCTGAGAAGGAACTAAAGGGATTTGCCAAAGTGGCATTGGAAGCTGGCGAGGAAACGGCCGTTTCCATCGACCTTAGTAAACGTGCATTTTCCTATTACAATCCTGGACTTGGCGATTGGTGTGTCGAATCTGGGGTCTTTGACATTCTGATTGGTGCATCTTCCCAAGACATTCGTCTGCAAGTCACAGTTGAAGTTGAATCCTCTCAACCAGAAATTGAGCATGCTGATGCTGCACCCGCAGCTTATCATCAACTATCGAAGCAACCCTTTAGCCCACAAGATTTCGAAAAACTTTTAGGGCGCTCCCTTCCAGCCAATGAATCCGTTAAAAAAGGAGAATATAGCATCAACACGCCAATGGAAGAGTTAAACGGGTCTATGATTGGCAAACAACTCAACAATTTAATGGCCAAACAGATGGCAAATATGATTCAAGGGCAAGAGGACACACCAACGGCCGTTTTAATGCACTCGATGGCCCGTGAAGCACCTTTACGTACCTTGTTGATGATGGGAAATGGGGATATTTCTCGGGACATGTTGGATGCGTTGGTCGATATTTTGAACGGGAAGACCGTTCAAGGCGCTGGCGAGTTACTCAAAGCAATACGGGCGAAATAACTTTTAGGATAAGATAGACTCAATCGGAAAGATTGGGTCTATCTTGGCCCTGGATTCTAGAACAAATAACTTTTAAGGGACATTCTGTGGTACGGGAGGATTTATCCAAAATAATCATCTGCGGGGACGCCTCACGCGGGGGAACATACATTTTACGCCTCAGAATCGCGCAAAATTTAAAATTACAATTTGGTCGCTTTCAAGATGGGAATGCCATTCTGGTTCCAACTGGAGAGATGCTTTACTTGGGTTCGGCGATGCGAGGGTTAGCGAGCCGTATTTTGCGGCATGCGCTGCGCACAGAGGGGAAACCTAAACAGCAACTTTATGAGCCGTTGCGAATCAAAATGGAAGAACAGGGCTTAATCAACGGCCGTTTTCGTCCACCGACACAAAAGAAACTGCATTGGCACATCGATTATTTGTTAGAGGAAACGGCCGTTTCCCTCACCCACGCCATCCTCATCCGCTCACCACAAAAGCTGGAATATGAATTGGGAGAATGGTTGTTGGCCCAGCCAGAAACGGCCGTTTTAGTTCCCGGTTTAGGTGCCAGTGATGTGCGCGGTCATACACACCTGTTGCAAATCAACAAGAATCATAACCAATTTTGGAAACATTTAAGCACACTCCTTTCGCAAAGCTTTGACTTCGGAAAATAATGACGATGGGGAACCGTTATTTTTACAAAGGCGTATCGTAGAAGAATAATCTATAACAGATGATACCATTCTAATGGTTACAATCATCCAAAATCGCGGAGATCTACAATGAAACAATATGCTTTTGTGCCAATACTCTTTTTAATCATTTTTACTGCATGCCAACCCGATTTGAATCCAACGCCAACAACCAAAACAGAAGAGCCGGCAATGAGTGACGTTGTTACTATTCCTCCAAGAGAAACAGCCACAACCAATTCAACAGCAATCGCAGAAGTGGCAGAAGCAACGGCCACTTCAACCAAAATAGGACAAGCACAACCCACTCATACAGCTACCTCATCATCTACACCTTCCCCAACGCTAGAATCAGATACAAGTAACATCAATCCGACGGTGACATCTACGCAAACAGCAACACCAACGCGCACTCCAACACCCGAAGCCATACTTCCTTCTGGTGCAACAGAACAGTTTGCTGAAGTAGCAGGTATTGGCACTACATTACCAGTTAACCAACAACCGATTACAGTCGATTCGCTGGAGCAGCTAAAAGAGGTCGGGCGATGGGGCAAAGGATGGGTCTATGATGCGGCATACACACCAGATGGGACGCAAATGTTTGTCCTGACTGAACTTGGTGTCTATCTATATGATACGGCTACAGCTACCCAACTCGCATTCTATCCCGATAATCAACCTTTTAACCAACTTGTCCTTTCCCCTGACGGTAACACACTCGTCTTAAGCACAAATGCTTATCCTTATTATATTGAGATACGTGACGCCCAAAGCCTCACCTTTCTGCATGCATTTTTTCCCTTTACAGAAGCGACCATCCCCTTTTCAGATATCCTTTTTGATCAGACAGGACAGTATTTGTTCATACGGACAGGGAGCTATATACGAAATAGAAATTATGTGGATGCGCATGTGGTCGCCTGGAATTTAAATGCGAAAGAACCAGTCGCCACCTTACCAGCCATCCGTGGCTTTGACTTCGCTCCGCAAGCCAATCTAGCCGTGACAAATGATGATGAAGGACAACTACACCTTTGGCAATGGGAAAACCAAACATTCACAGAAATAAACAACATATCGATCCCTGAGGATTTTTATGGCGGTGGTTTGGTAGCTATTTCGCCAAACGGCCGTTATGTGGCCTTGAGCCAAGATATACCAGGTCCACACATTACAGTGTGGCAAGTGGATAATGGAGAACGACTTTACACCGTTAATAGTTCACACTACCAAGGCAATAGTCAATCACATGAAAGTAAAGCTGTCTTGGCAAAACCAGCTAAGGTTAGTGGTCCAGGTCGTGATTTCCCTTACCAACTGCTTTTCAGTCCTGATTCTCAATACCTAGCAGCCACCAACGGCTATTATGATCTAACTATATGGCAAGCAAAAGATGGAATTAAAATACAAGAATTGTCACAAGTTGGGGCTCAGATGCTATTCCATCCTCAAAATAATGTCGTCGCCGCGTGGCGTCACGCTATCAGCCAGTGGCATATTGATGATGGCTCCTTCATCAATATTCAAAACCAACAAATTGGACCCATAACGGATCTAGAACTCATTCCGGGCCAAAATCAAATTGCGATCGCCTCCAGTGATGGCTTTATTTATTTGCGTGCCTTGCATAATGGGGATTTGTTTACAAGTTTAAAGGCTGGCATCAGCAATGAAACTTCTATGAGTTCACCAAGTGTAAGGGACATTGATATAACGGCAGATGGACAAATGTTGGTATCTGCGTCTAATGGGGCTTATCGAGTTTGGAACTTAACGAATGGAGATATGCTTTTGCTTTCTCCTGCTCCACGCTCTGATATTGGTGCAGATCGCATCATCATATCTTATGACGGGAAATACATATATGGAGCTGAATTTGACACCAGTGTAAAACTATGGATTGATCAAGAAAAGGATCCCATCTACCCAAACATATTTAGCCCTTATGTCATTGCGTTTTCACCTATCAATTATATGTTTGCGACAACTACACCATTCGATAGCCGCCCCATTTTAATGTGGCCTGATTCGGAAGAAGAAGTTTTCCTTGAACCGTTCGGTGAAGATGATAGGCTAGAGGATCTTGTGTTTTCGGCAAACGGCCGTTACCTAGCTGGCACATCAGATCATGATGCACTTCTGATTTGGGAAATTCTTGATGAGCAACCTCAATTGCTATTTAGAGGTGGGACAAACAGCATCTCCACGTATGGCAGTACGGCCGCCTTTTCCCTAGATAATCAAATCGTTGCCCAAAGTGCCCAACAATTCATCAGGTTTTGGGATATGAACAGTGGTGAATTATTGTTTAATCTGGATACAGGTGTGCGGGTTACAGCAATGACTTTCAACTCAGCTGGGAACTATCTCATTACTGGGCATAGTGATGGTACGGTACGTATTTGGACTATTCAGTAATCAATGTGGGACGTTTATGGGACGCTTTAAGGGTAAGGTATTGTTGTCTTTGAATTCCCAGCAAACAGACAACAAAGTTTTATTGTTAAGCAAATTAAGGAGATTCCCGTATGAAAAAGTTTACAGTTGTGTTCGTATTAGTAGTAATGATGGCTTTTAGTGTACTCTCAGTGTCTGCAGATACCAGTCAAGGTGACGCTTGTTGGGGACAAGCAACGGCCGTATTTGCCCAAATGGGTGTTATGGGTGAACATGCTAGTCAGCAAGAAAACCCTCGCTTAGGTTTGCACAATTTAGCCGTCGCCCTTGCTGACGCAGGGATTATCCCCGATGACAGCATGGCATCATTAGGTCAATTCGTTTCAGCTGAGCTTGGCCTTTCTATCGACGCCTGCACGAACTAATTTAAAGGTACTAACGAAATTACTGCTGGGTGTATAAAATAAAAAGCGCCCCCTCGAATTAATTGTCGTGGGGGGCGCTTATCTTTAAACATTTACTTCCATTGCGTTAAAATCGTCTCGCGACGAAATGTTTTAATCGTCAAATATACAACTACTACATCTACAACAGCCACAATCAATCCCAATAAAAAGATTAACTCGCGGCTCACCAAAATGAGCCCAACAGATTGACCAACGACTAACAAGATTACAGGCAAAACCACCAGCCCTGCCAACTGCTCTGCCGAGCGGGGATCTGTCACCCGTGATGAAATCATAATCGCTACCCCTACCCCTAAAATAGTGAGCAACGGCCCCACAACAAAAATAGCCATCAACCATACGGGCGCAAAGAAAAATTGCCAGATGCCATCTTGTTGCACAATCAGTGTCGTGCCCAAGGCATACAACAAATAAGCTCCCCAACTAACCACAACTGCAGGAATCACAGCCGCGAGCGCTTTACCCAGCAACATCTCGGTAGAGGTA
>JBNKHS010000181.1:0-8216 GCA_050290485.1 Promineifilaceae bacterium (SeqCode)
CAAGCCAGCTCAAAATAAATTGCAATCGCCACAACAATCCAGAATCCACCCAGTACAATAAATAGTGGTCCTAATGAAAAAGGATTTAGCCCAACTTTGGTAACGATTTTGCTCCATGGTCCAGGCTCCGGAGGGCCAAAATATTTTCCTTTAACGAGGACGTGGATGCCATCAAATAACATCCACCCTCCGTTGAGTAAGGCAAGGGCTATGAACAGGAATTTTGCGAACATTGATTTCTCCGATTTGTGCTGTTGTTATCAACTGCTTTTTTAAGCAACGATTAAATCACGTTTTAGTTTAATTAATTCATCACGCAGCTTCGCTGCTTTTTCGAATTCCAGATTTTGTGCGGCCGTTTTCATTTCTGTTTCCAGTTCGTCGATTCGGGCGAGTAGATCGTTGCCGTTGTAGATGGGGGTGGGTTCGGATACGGCCGTTTTTGTTTCATCTTCTCTCTCTGGTTGCGGCAGCATTTCCGTTTGTGCTTTGACAATCGTTTGCGGTGTGATGCCATGCGCATCGTTGTATGCTGCTTGAACGCTACGCCGCCGATTGGTTTCATCGATGGCGCGCTGCATTGAATCCGTGACCCGATCCGCATACATGATGACTTGTCCTTCAGCGTGGCGTGCAGCCCGTCCAATCGTTTGAATTAGCGCTGTTTCCGAGCGCAAGAACCCTTCCTTGTCCGCATCCAAAATAGCAACCAGCGACACTTCGGGCAAATCCAAACCTTCGCGCAGCAAGTTGATGCCCACAACCGCATCATAAATGCCAGAACGCAAATCTTGCAAAATTTCGACACGTTCAAAGGTGTCGACTTCGCTGTGCAAGTAATGCACTTTGATCCCCATCTCCAACAGATAATCAGCTAAATCTTCAGCCATCCGTTTGGTTAGCGTCGTGACCAAAGCACGTTCACCCCGATCGATGCGCTGCTTGATTTCAAAGAGCAAATCATCCACTTGACCACGCACAGGACGCACATCAATTTGTGGGTCGAGCAAACCCGTGGGGCGGATGATTTGCTGTACTGTGTTTTCTGTATGGTCTTGTTCGTACACAGCAGGTGTGGCTGTCGTGTGAATCACTTGAAAGATGCGATCTTCCCATTCTTCAAAGTTGAGTGGCCGATTATCCATTGCACTGGGCAATCGGAAGCCATAATCAACCAACGTTTGTTTGCGGTGACGGTCGCCGCGATACATCGCCCGAATTTGTGGGATCGTCATGTGGCTTTCATCGACGACCATCAAAAAATCATCAGGAAAGTAGTCGAGGAGCGTCCATGGGGCTTCGCCGGGCGGGCGTTGGTAAAAGTGGCGCGTGTAGTTTTCCGAACCAGAGCAGTAACCTACTTCGCGCAGCATTTCGATGTCATACCGCGTGCGTTGCTCTAGCCGTTGCGCTTCTAGCAGTTGATTGTTGCGATTGAGTGCAACCAATGTTTCTTCCAACTCAGCTTCAATGCTGGCAATCGCTGTTTCCATTTCATCTTCATCGGTAACAAAATGTTTGGCAGGGTGGATGACTAGCTCAGCAAGCTCATCTACCAATTCCCCGGTTAGCGGATCGATTTCGGTGATGCGTTCAATCTCTTCACCCCAAAACTCAATACGATATGCGGTTTCACTGTAAGACGGCCGTATTTCCAGCACATCGCCGCGTACGCGAAACGTCCCAATCTTAAAATCAATATCATTGCGTTCGTAGCGAATTCCGATGAGATGACGTAACGTTTTGTTGCGTTGTTTCACGTGTCCTACCTTAAATTCCACTCGTGCCTGATTGTACTTCACAGGATCACCTAGCGAATAAATGGCACTGACGCTGGCCACAACAATCACATCGCGGCGTGTGGCCAATGCTTGAGTTGCCGCCAAACGCATCATCTCAATTTCCGCATTGATGTCTGTCGTTTTTTCGATGTAGGTGTCCGTACGCGGCACATACGCTTCTGGTTGGTAATAATCGTAATAGCTCACATAATAACTGACTGCATTATTGGGAAAGAACTGCTTAAACTCACTGTACAGCTGCGCCGCCAACGTTTTGTTGTGGGCAAAAATCAAGGTCGGGCGTTGCACTTCTTGGATAACATTGGCAATCGTAAACGTTTTACCCGTGCCTGTGGCCCCCAACAAGACTTGTTGTTCTAAACCTTCATTGAGTCCAGCGACAAGCCCTTCAATTGCCTTGGGTTGATCCCCGGTTGGTTGATATTTGGAAACGAGTTGAAATGGTTTCATGTGATGTTTCTCCGAGACCTCCAAAAATTTGCGACCTGGGAGGCCTATTGCTTGCTAATTATGAATCCATCTTAAAGTTGATTGTTGACATCTCTTGTCATGAATGATTGAGGAACGATAGTTGAGAAATCAACGAAAAAGCGGTAGACTTTGTGGCTTGGTTGGTGAATTAAATTATGAAAGTAGCAGTTATTTCAGATATACACGGAAATTTAGTCGCGTTAGAAACGGTCACAAATGATATTGAGCAATGGCAGCCAGATGTGGTCATTATCGATGGAGATACGGTGAACCGTGGTCCACTTTCCTTAGATTGTTTGAATTTTGTTCTAGCGAAGCAAGCAATGCAGGATTGGCGTTTAGTAAAGGGGAATCATGAGGACTATATCATTGATTGTGATCGCTTCGATGCGCCAACGGAAGGCCCAGAATTTGAGATCCGTCGTTTTGCCCATTGGACGTATGATCAATTAAAAGGGGAGGTCGGCGCTTTGCAAGAAATGTCCGACGGTGCTTCTATATTTGCTCCCGACGGGAGCGAATTGCGGGCGGTTCATGCTTCGATGCGCAACAATCGGGATGGGGTGTATCCTGATACAACGGATGAGGATTTGCGCCAAATTATTGCCCCACCACCAGCGGTTTTTGTAACAGGCCATACGCACCGTTCTTTGATCCGTCAAATTGATGATACGCAAGTAGTGAATGTGGGCTCGGTCGGCTCTTCGTTTGATGGGGATCGACGTTCGAGTTACGGCCGTTTTCAATGGACAAAGACGCATGGTTGGCAATGTGAACTGCGCCGGGTGGCCTATGATTGGGTGCAGATGGAGCAAGATTACATGAATTCTGGCTTTTTGGCTGAAGCTGGCCCATTGGCGCAGTTGATGCTGATTGAACTACGCCGTGCCGGTGGGTTGGTTTATCGTTGGGCGACTCGTTATATCGAAGCTGTTAAAGCAGGTCATTTGACGATGGAAGAGAGTGTCCGTTTGGTGATGGCAGATGAGGATTTACGGCCGTTTCTGGGCACACCTGGCTGGGAATTCGATTAACCTACAAAAAGAGGAAGACGGCCATATTTGGCCGTCTTCCGGAACTCCTCAGATGTCTAAAAGCCGAATTACATACATTGGTGTAAACAGAACAATCGCTCTGTTTGAGATGTTATAACGCCCTGCCCCAATAGTTTGTTATAACAACGTAACATCGACATCTAAAATGTTACGAATATCTGTATGTAAACGGAGAAACGACATGAATTAATCGTTCTGCAGAAAAGGGTTTTAACAACCATGCATTGCAAAATGGTTTTAACTCCGCTGTCTCCTTTTGGTCGCGGGATTGAGGGATTGTCACCGCAATAAAAGGAATATCATGTAAAGTTGGAATTTGACGAAGCTGTTGCGCAAGAACATTGCTTGGTAGATTATTGTTACTTAAACTATTTCCCTCAAAAATAACAAGATCAATGTTTGCTAATGCTGCAATTTTTAATCCTTCTTGGCCTGTACTTGCTGTAAAAATTGTTAAGTGCGGCCATTCTAATAACAATAAATCGTGCAATGCATTCCGTGTTGCGTCATTGCTTTCAATTATTAATACTGTTTTCATACCTACCCCAAGTCGCCAAACTTGTTTTACATTGTTATTGCCCTCGTCTATAATCAATCTTTATTAAGTTTTTTTGGCAATTGGCACAAATGAATTTTCTAATTCGGAAAACAACTTCATCCATGTATAGAGGCTTACCGTTAATTGAGCGTTAACTGACATTCATTTTGCCCTTTATTTTAAGAATTTGTTGGTAAAAAATGGCCAAAACAACAAAATTTTCGCCAAAGATGAAGTTTGAATAATCTTGATAGAACTTGATGCAGACGAATGAATTAACTCTTTCATTTCTTGGTGGCGTGCATATCTACTTGGATGGACAAGATCTGACCCAATCTTTACCCACCAAAGCACAAGCATTGTTGTGTTACGCGGTGCTTAGTAGACGTACGTTACAGCGACAGGAAATTGTGGGTATGTTTTGGGGGGATAGTACGGAAGCGCGTGCGCGCACCAGTTTGCGCGTCGCCTTGCGACGTATGAATGAGCAAGGGTTAGAACCCTATCTAAATCCGACAAGAGCCAATCTGACTTTTCTTTTTCATGAAAATTATCAATGTGATGTTGAAGCGTTTGAGCAGTTAATGGTTACGGCGAATGCCAACAGTGACCAAGTCAATATGCTCATTTTGCGACAAGCTATGGATTTATATCATGGTGACTTTTTGTTGGGATTTGGTGTAAGTGATTCACCTGAATTTGATGTTTGGATGTTGGCACAGCGGGAACGTCTACGTCAGATGGCGCTAAATGGTTTAGACAGTTTAATTGCTGATTTTGTTGAGCAAAATCAATTGAGTTTAGGCATTGAGTATGCGCATCGGTTATTGGAGTTGGATCCCTGGCGGGAAAGTGCTCATCGGCAGTTGATGTGGCTTTTTGCGAGCAATGGGCAACGTGCTGCGGCCCTGACGCAGTATGAGAAGTGCCGAGAGTTATTGCTGAATGAATTAGGGTTGGAGCCGGATCAGGAAACGGTTTTGTTAGCAGAAGAGATTCAAAATGAGTTCCAGACGGCGACACGGCCGTTAATTCCACTTCCTCCTTTGCGCAAAGAGGAAGAATTAAGCACGACAACTCCTTTTCAGGCACCAGAAAGAAATCCCTGTTTCGTTGGTCGCAAGCGCTCCTTAGCACGACTGGTGCATTTGATTTTAGATGAAAATCATGAGTCTCGCTTTTGTGTGACAGGGATGGGCGGTGTTGGTAAGACAACTGTGCTTATTGAGTTAGCTCATCAATTGAAAGATTATTTTACCGATGGTGTGTTGTGGGCAACGGCCGTTTCTGCCGATGTGATCGATATTGCTGAAAAGTGGGCCAATGCCTACGGGTATGACTTTACGGCTTTGCCTACTTTTGCCGAGCAGACATTTGCATTACGAAACTTGTTAGCGACAAAGAATGCTCTGCTTGTGGTCGATGATGTGGCCACTGCTTCCGCAATACGGCCGTTATTGCCTGAATCAGGTCATTCTATTGTGCTCATGTCTAGTCGTCAAGCGGATGTAGCCCATCGTTTACGCGCCCGTCAGCTTCATTTAGCAGAATTCACACCAACAGAGAGCGCTGCTTTATTAGCGACACACATTGGTGAGTTTCGGATACAGCAGGAAAGCGAGGCAACACAGGAAATATGTGCTCTGGTTGGGCAACTCCCTCTAGCAATTGCTTTAATTGGTGGGTATCTCAATCATCGTCCATATCGCTCGCTGAATCAATTTATCGATCAACTAGAATTTGACCTCAATCAACTGCCACTTCACCTTAGAGAGGTGGGATTACATCGTTCGATGGAGATAAGCTGGCAGAGTTTAGATGAAACGCAGAAGCAAGTTTTTTGCGCAGTCACCGTTTTTTCAGGTCGAGATTTTTCTTTGCAGGCGATTGCCTTTGTTTCAGATTTAGATGTGTATCAGGCAGAAGATCGACTTGAAGATTTAATTCGTTTTTCTTTACTTAAGAAAGATACACCGTTTCGGTATCGTCAGCATCGTTTGCTGATGGAGTTTGCCCAAGAGAAAACAAGGGACTCTATTGCGTTATATCGGCGAATGGCACAATATTATTTGCAGTTTGCAATTGAGAAGCAGACGGATTATCTTGCGTTTTTGCCTGAGTGGGAAAATATTGATGCTGCAATTCGCTTTGCATATGCCCATCAGAAATGGGAGATGGTTTTACAATTTACAGCCGTATTGCAGGATGTTTGGTTTGCCAGAGGTCGTTATACTGAAGCGAGACGAGCCTTTTCATTTGCTGAATCGGCGGCGATGGCATTGGAAAATGAACAAGCACTTGCCCAAAATTTATTTTTATCGGGGCAAGCCAGCTTGGAACAAAGTGACTTTGTAGAGGCATCCGAGAAACTGACCAAAAGCCTCACCTTATATCAAGGGTTGGTCGATACAGAAGGTGTGGGCAATGTGCAATTGATGCTTTCACGCCTTGCTTTGGTTCGCGGTGATTACAAGTCGGCAGAACAATTACTATTAGACAGTCAGCAAAGCGCAGAGCAAGTTGCTGACGTTGCCGCTTTAGCAACAATCCAATATCAGTTGGCTCGTTTAGCCAATAGTTTAGGCCGCTATGAACAGGCACAACAAATTTGTGAAACGGCCGTTTCCCTTTACCATAACATTCCCAACAAAGAAGGGCTTATCCCCATTTTGCGCCTTGATGCCCTCATTTTACTCAATCGCAAACAGTTCGATGCGGCTAAGGAACAAGCGGAAAAAGCATTACGGCTTGCCGAAGAGAATCATAGTAAAAGTGAAAAAGCGGTGACACTGAGTAATTTAGCATCTATTGAACGGAATTTAAGGAATTTCGACCAAGCCTTACAATATATTGACGATAGTTTGGAAATTTTAGAGTTGATTGGTGATCGACGTTCTCGTGCTGTTGCTATTTATCGGCAGATGCTCATTTATCGTGATATGGAGCAAATTGAGGCTTTACTTGATGCGGGGGCAACGTGCTTAAACATGTTTCGGGAGTTTGCCGATTTGCGCCACGTCGCATTGACTCTGACACATATGGGCAATGGATATGAATTGCTTGGCGATATGGATACGGCCGTTCACTATTGGCAAGAAGCGCTAGACATCGCCCAAACGATTGAACATGCTAAACTGCTTCCCATCTTGCAAGAAAAACTTGAACATGAATTGAGTAAAGAGTGATGAGCGTAAAGTCGAAAGTGAAGAGAAGGCAATAACCACTTTCGACTTGTTACTCATTACTCATCAAGAGGATTACGCCTTTGCTGCCATTTCTTCGCCAAAGCCCAACAAAGCTTTAACGCGCTTATCATTGGGTGCTTCGGCATAAACACGCAATACCGGTTCTGTACCAGACGGCCGTATTAATAACCAACTGCCATCATTTAAATAGTATTTGACACCATCCACCGTTTGTACATCTTCAATCGCTACCCCAGCAATGGCATCAGGTGCTGCCTCAACCAAGATTTTAACCATGTCCGCTTTTGCGACCGGCCGTTGCAGCTTCAGATCAGAACGCGCGTATTGAGCTGGGCCATACTTTTCCAGAAGATCATCAACCAATTCATGAAGTGGCGCATGGGCGCTGGCCATTACTTCGAGCAAAAGCAGACCCATTAAAACGCCATCCCCTTCTGGAATGTGCCCCTGAATACTCATTCCGCCAGATTCCTCCCCGCCCATTACCACACCATTGGCGATCATCAAATCGGCAATGTGGTTGAAGCCAACTGGGGTTTCAATCAACTTTAGACCATGCTCAGCGGCAATACGGTCAATCATGCGGGTTGTAGAGACGGTGCGGACAACACTTCCTTTTAGCCCTCGCGTTTCCAATAAATACCGCAAGACAAGCGCAAAAATACGATGGGGATCGACGAAATTCCCCTTCGCATCGACAGCTCCAATGCGATCCGCATCCCCATCTGTTGCCAATCCGACATCCCAATGCCCGGCTTGAATCGTGGACATGAGCATGCCTAGATGTTTGCCAATGGGTTCAGGGTGAATGCCGCCGAAACCAGGGTTCATTTCGTGACGAATGTTATGGACGTGGGTACGGCCTCGTGTGAGCATTTCACCGATTGTGCCCCGTCCAGAGCCATACATACCATCAGCAACAACACGCAGTTCGCCACTGGAGATTGTATCCAGATCTAATAGAGTGCCTAAGTGTTCATAATAAGCCCATGCAGGATCGAATTTATGGATGCGATCTTTGCGGATTGCTTTTTGCAGATCCATTAAGTTGGGACCATGTACATTTTCCAAGTTGCGTTCGAGCAGTTGCTCGACACGTTTGTGTTGGGCAGGATTGGCAGCACCGCCAAATCCAGCTTTGAGC
>JBNKHS010000181.1:8226-8469 GCA_050290485.1 Promineifilaceae bacterium (SeqCode)
GACGCCGTTGTAGCGTGGGGCATTGTGGCTGGCCGTAATCATGACGCCGGCTGTGGCTTGTTTGTGGGTAACGGCGTAGCTGATGGCGGGCGTAGGGGTGTCGGCACGGGCTAGCCACGTATCAATTTTGTTAGCAGCCATTACGCGGGCTACCTCTTGTGCATAGCGATCTGACAAGAATCGAGTATCAAAACCGATAACGATGCTTGGATCGCGATCATTTTCTTCGAGGATAAAGTCGGC
>JBNKHS010000182.1:0-8426 GCA_050290485.1 Promineifilaceae bacterium (SeqCode)
AACTCACTTGGCATGCACCACGAAGAAACAACTACAGAAAATTTATTACAATCTGCACGAACAGCAAAATCAAACAAATAACCAGCGCAAAAGCCTTTTACGCTGGCTACATTTTTTGGCTATCAAAAATAACTTTTAATTACTATGACGGAAGAATCCGAGAAAATCGTCATCCTGAATGGGAACGCCGCTGGATTTTAATTGCTGTGTTAATTGGGCACGCTGTTTGGTCCCTTGATTCATGAGGTGCACAAACACTTCCCACACATATGCGTTCCCATTCGGAATTTTATCTTCGCAAGTCGCATCCGTAAGATTAGAAACATATTCACGCATATAAAGCTGGTTCTCTTTCCAAATCTTGTACAACGTTTCCTTTGTACATTCATTTGAAGACAAAACGAGTTTATCATGATTTTGCCCACTCAACCGATGCAACCATTGTTTTTCTTCTAACAATTGTGTCATCAATTGGTCACGAATTGACCCTTCGCTTGGATCCATTTGGTTAAATGTAGATTCAGGCAATTGCTGTACACTGTCCCAAGTAGAGTCAAAAGATTGATAATGGAAATGAAGAATATCACGAACGAATGTTGCACTTACACCTTGTTTCATTTGACTATCCTCTGTTTTGTCATAATTGCGAACCAACTTGCGCTTCATAAAGTTGATACCGCGCGGAATGATGTCGAGCCGTTTCTGTTCGGCTGTGTTTTGCCTTGGAAAATCAAACGGGGGCACATCAATATCGAGGAATGGACAAATTTTTTTCCACCCATCCTCGCGCGTTAAATCAATAACCAATAAATCGCCCGAACGATTTTTAAAATAATCAACAACGCTTTGATTATGTTCTTCGTAACGACGCCGATAAACCTCTTCATAGTCAGCAGCGGTTGGTACACCATAAATCCACTGATGAGCAGGAATATGATGACGCTTAAAATGTTTAACAACACTATTTAGCCAAACGTCTGTATCCCGATAAGTTAATATGAACTTACTGCCAGGGTAACGTTGATCGAGCTCTTTATATAAAACTGGCCATGGCGTATCCTGTGCTGCATCAAAGCGATCTGCCAAATCATAAGCTTGTCGGTAGACAGTTTGGCTAATGTCTGGATCGTGAACGCCAAAGTATCCTGTTACATTGTAACCAAGGGTATAAAGGGCAGCAGCTAGAGAAGAAGTGGCCGTCTTGTGAAAACCGATTCCAAAAACCTTCGATAAAGTTGACATAATAAAAACTTGTTTTACATACTTTCCTTAATGAAGTTAACAAAACTATCTTTACCAATACAATAATCACTAAATGTATAATCGCGAAAGAGCTAGGTGCACAGCCAGTTCCACTTAAGGTGAATCTGGGAGAAACCTATAATTTATTGATTGTGTAGATCTTAAAAAACAAAAGATCACAACAAATTAAATATGGGTTATAGATCAGTTAATGAATAGTTAACAAAAGAATAACAACAGGTCGCAGTGGTCAACCTATCCCTAAACATTTTAGATGTTAGAATTAGGTGCGCATCATGATTTGACAACTTCTACCTTGAGTTTCATATTGGAGGGTTCGTATGTGTGAAACAAATTTTCCGGTTTTATCGCATTATCTTATTGAAATTGGCGCTTATTTTGTTGCTTTGATTTTGTTCTGGTCTGCGTGGCAAAAGGGGCGCTACTGGTTCCTCACTTTATTGGTGGGCATGGTGTATGGGCTTATTTTAGAGGCCCTAAATATGAAAGCATTTCATGCGTACACTTATGGTGATTTTTTGGTCATGTTACCCGGGGGGCTACCATTGGTAGTTGGCGTGAGTTGGGGGATGATTATTTATGTAGCGATGCTGACGAGTGCGGCTTTGGGAATTGTGTGGTGGATACGGCCGTTTCTCGATGCCCTCCTTGCTTTAATGATTGACCTTGCCCTTGATCCTGTTGCCGCTAACCAGGGGTTATGTATGTGGATCTGGGAACCCACCGAAAAAGGATTTCTCTTTGGCGTACCACCAGACAACTTCTTTGGTTGGTTTTTTGTCGCTTTTGGCTTTTCTTTATTTTGGTATGTTTTGGGACGTAAATTCAAGCCCGAAACCAAATCGTTACTCCAGCAAATTGGTATTTTGGTTGGCGTGCTCATTCTGGCGATGTTCATTTTGTTTATTGCCATTACGGCTTTCCAATGGGTGACCAAAACAGAATTAACGCCCATGCTTATCGTTTTAGGTGTGACAGTGCTTGTTTCCGTTATTCTGGTCTTGCGCTTTGCACCACCTTTCAAGCGGGATAATCCAATTAACGTCTCTGTCCTGCTCGTCCCAACCTACTTTTATTTATATGAGCTGATGGCTCTTTTGGTTTGGATTCGTAACCCAGAAATGATGCTTAACACAGTGGTATGGCTCTTACTGGGCATGTTTTGTTACACATTGTCTTATTCAAAAACGATTTTCAAACGATAAATTCCACTAATTTAATTAATGCAGTCTGCTTAATGAACAATATGACATCCCCACAAATTGATAGCAAAATCTCTGGCGAATGGTTTATTTTAGGTGCGGCCGTTTTATGGGGAACGACGGGTACAGCGCAAGCACTCACCCCCACAGGGGCACATCCAATATCAGTTGGTTTGGTTCGTTTAGCAATTGGTGGCATTTTGTTGTTGGCTTGGGCTTTGTTTCGTGGCGCATTCCACAATGGCGGTGAATGGTCATTCAAAGCAGTCGCTTTGGGTGGCATTTGCATTGCCACTTATCAAATTTTCTTTTTTGCGGGGGTGGCCCGCACAGGCGTGGCCATTGGCACGATGGTCGCCATTGGCAGTGCGCCAATTATTGCGGGTTTGCTCGATTGGTTGGTACAAAAAGAACGGCCGTCTCACAAATGGGTTGGGGCTACAATTTTAGCGATCAGCGGTACATTATTCTTGTCTGGTTTATTGGGGCAAGAGAATACTGCCAATATCGATTTGATTGGCTTGTTGTTAGCCATCGGCACAGGAGCCAGCTATGCATTTTATGCGTTAGCCAGCAAACAACTCGTGCAAACCCACCAACCCGATGCAGTGATGGCTGTTTTGTTTACACTGGGAGCATTACTACTGCTGCCTTTTTTATTTGTGGTAGACATCAACTGGCTATTTGAAAGACAAGGGTTAATTGTTGCGTTGCATTTGGGGATTATTACAACGGCCGTTTCTTACATCTTATTTGCGCGGGGATTGATGAGTATAGCTGTATCAACCGCTGTCACCCTCTCCCTTGCCGAGCCATTAACCGCGGCAACATTAGGCGTCTTTGTGCTCGGTGAACCTGTAACGTTAATGATTGCCCTTGGCATGGGATTGATCTTTGCAGGGTTAGCTTTGTTGTCCGTTAAACGTCGATAAAAAATCACGTTTCACACATCAAATTCACCTAACGGCATGATTGTTTCTTCGTTCGTCTCAATAATCTCTGCGGCAAGAGAGCCATGCGACATTTCGCCTAAGGCAGTTTGAAAATGAGGGAATTTTTCCACCGTAAATTGGGCAGTTACCGTAACGTCAGCCGCAAAATCTTCGTCTAGAATACGGCCGTTCCAAGCCTCAACCAGCAACCGAATCCGTTCTAAATAATTGTAGGGAATCGCCAGCATCACGATGTGTGTAGGCACTTTTTCCGCACGGGGTAATATCTCCAATACCGCTTTCGTGGCATCACTATAGGCGCGCACCAAACCCCCTGTCCCTAACTTTGTGCCCCCAAAATAGCGGGTGACGACTACAGCTACATCCCCCAAACCGCTGCCCTGCAACACAGCCAACATCGGTCGTCCCGCCGTGCCCGATGGTTCCCCATCATCATTACAATGGGCAGTTACCGACGCACCAAAGCCAATAATGAAAGCAGGAACATTGTGTGAAGCATCGCTAAATTCATCTTTGATCCGTTTGATAAATGCTTTCGCTTCTTCGGTCGAAAAAACAGGAACGGCCGTCGCAATAAATCGTGACTTTTTAATTTCAATTTCCGTCCGTGCCTCTTCGGCGGGGATTGGGTATCGTGTTGCCATATGGGTATTGTAACGGCCGTATCGCGCTCTTGCGAATTGAAACGAGATTAGAGATTGGAGAGCTACTACTTGTTTGGCATTCTCTCCAATCTCGTCACCACAGGTCAAATAACCTATGGTTGCAAATCTCCAATCTCCTTTATGGCTTCAATCACTAACTCGGGTTGGTCAAGATGAATATAATGACCGCTTTCTTCGGCGATGATTTGTTTTGTATTTGTCGATAACTGCGTTAAATCAAGCTGCAATTCTTGCCATACCGCTTCATATTTGGCATTGTCTGCAGCGGAGACGCCGACAAAGGGATCGGCCCTGCCACGTGTTAAAATGATGATGGGCATATCTCCAAAGTCCGTGGCGTTTTGCGTTTTAGCATCTCGCAAATATTGGGGGAATGCTTCACTCTCGGTAACGGCCGTTTCAAAAAAAGAGGTTGATGCTAAGATCGCACGATACTGGGATACGGCCGTAGCTGGTAGATTTGGTGCTGGAATCTGCTCTGGTGACAAAGCCATCAGACCAAGCTGATTCATTTGCTGAAACGATTCAAATTGACTTACCAACTCCGTCGTTGCATCACCAATCACAGTAGGCAAACGTTCAACCTGTTCCTCGTGCGCCGAATCAACCAACACCATTCCCATGACCTCATGGGGATACTTATCCGCAAACAGACGCACATTGACACCACCAAATGAATGTCCAACAAGCACATAAGGCTGGGGGACATTGGCCGCAACCAAAACGTTCTGTAAATCAGAAACTGCCCGTTCTGCCGTAAAAGGTTCTTCCGTCACATCACTCCAACCGAATCCGGCGCGATCATAACTACACACTCGGTTTGTTGCTTGCAACGCATCTTGAATGGTAGCCCACTGCACCGAGAATTCATTCATTCCCGCTTCAAACACGACAGTTGGGCTGCCCTCACCTTTGCAATTGAGATGAATTTTACGACCTCCAATATCAACGAGTTCCCCAGGTGCTGGATTTTGAGCCAACATTTCTGCGCGAGCCGATTGCCCCGCAAAATAAGTGGCGACAGCAAACAAAGCCAGACAACTTACAACAACAATAATTATTCCTAAAATTATTCGCTTTCTATGACGCATATCTACTCCAATAAAATTTTGTTTTTGCTGGAGAACTATAGAAAGGGTGGGGTCATGATTGCTAGTGTCACACGTCATAGTGGGGTCATGGTATTTAATGTGACCAAAGAAAGTAGGGTGATGTACGGCCGTATCCTCTACAATACGCAGATGAAAAAATCAGAACTCGTTATTATTCTCCTGTTTATCGTTTTATCTATGACGGCTTGTTCCAACAAAGAGGCAGATGCTACACCAACAACAGCCATCGCACATTTACCAACTCCAACAGCAACGGCCGTTCCCCCACAAATCACAACCACTGAACCACCTACGGTTACGGCCGTACCCAGCCCCACACCCATTCCGCCTACACCCACACCAGCCTTTCCCATTTACGAAGGCACACCACTCGATCCGGCCCAAATGGGCATTCAGTTGCATTTGCGTGATGAAAACCAAGAAGAAATCTTTGCCCATCTACAAGATTTAGGCTTCGGCTGGGTGAAAGTGCAAATTTCTTGGAAATTGTATGAACCCTATGCTGGCGAATATCATGCAGAGCGCTTCGCCGAATTGGATCGTTTTGTGGATACGGCCGTATCCCACAACATCAACGTTCTCCTTGGTGTCAGCAAAGCCCCCGAATGGAGCCGCCCCACCACCGAAATGGATGGTCCTCCCAACGACTTTGCCCTCTACCAACAATTTATGGCCTATCTTGCCAATCGCTATCAAGGCAAAGTGGCTGCCTATGAGTTATGGAATGAACCTAATTTACAACGGGAATGGAATGGATTTACCCTCAATGGTACAGAATTAACCAATCTGATTCGTTATGGCGCTGCGGGGGTTCGTCAACACGATACCGACGCGATCTTAGTCGCTGGCGCACCCGCGGTTACCGGCATTGATGATCGTGTCAATGCTATTGCTGACCGCACCTTTTTACGAGAAATGCTAGCTGCCGGTGTCGCTGATTTTGTCGATGCCATTGGTGTTCATCCCTATGGCCACGCTAATCCACCAGATAGCAGCTTGGCGAATCCAGATGCAAACGTTCCTAGTCACAACAATCATCCCACCTTCTTTTTTGCAGATACAATGGCTGATTATCGCCAAATCTTAAACGAAGCCAATGTGACGCTGCCGTTATGGGCCACAGAGTTTGGCTGGGGCAGTTATGATGGCTTTTTCGACGAAACTGGCAACCCAATTCCCCCCATTGCCGGTGTGGAATACATGGATCATGTAACAGAATGGCAGCAAGCGGAATACACAGCTCGTGCCTTTGAATTAGCGCAAAGCGACAACAACAATGGACCTTTTATGCTTTGGAATCTAAATTTTGGGCCTTTACTGGGGACAGATTTTAGTGAGGCAGGGTATAGTTTGTTACGACCAGATGGTTCACGTCGTCCCATTTTTATGACGCTGAAAACGGCCGTAAATCCTTAAATCTACAACTTGTACAACTGAATGATCGCAAATCAACTGGGTATAAAGGTGTCATGCCTGTCTGGATGGGCATGACACGATTACTTAATTGGTTTTCGCTTACGGCGTCAACGGATCAGTCTGCTGCTGAACCTCATCCATATCATTCACCCCATCCCCATCCGTATCTTGCACAGTGGGATTGGTGCGATACAGATTAACTTCAGCACCATCCGGCAAGCCATCTTCATCTGTATCTTGAATGAGTGGATTCAAATTCAAATTTTTCAGCTCATTGCCATCAGTTAGCCCATCTTGGTCACTGTCTGCGTGATTAGGATCTGTTCCTAAATTGGCTTCTTCATTATCCGTTAAGCCATCTCCATCACTATCGAGCGCATCGGGAGCGACAACACCGCCACCATTTTGCTGCAGTGGATCAGGATCGATCCCACCACCAGTTTGTCCCATACGATTGTTGGCAATAGTGGCCACAACTGCCAAAATCAACAGGACAACAATTGCAAATTGCAGAAAGGGCAAAACCCATTTTGGCATTTGGGGTTCGACACGAATGGCAGCTTTGCGTGTTTCACTCATACCATCACTGGTGCGCACTTCAATTTCAAAAGGGAGTGCATAAGAATCGCCAAAGAACGGCCGTTTATGGTGTGCTATCCTCAATTTCTTATTAATCGCCTCACCTGGCTCAAGCGTAATGTTTGCCGATTGCCCACCAAAACGCAGTTGCTTGCTCTCATCGTGGGCAATCAAACTGTATTTAGCAGTGAAATTGCCATCATTGCGAATGAGTACACGACAATTTCCGGGATTAGACATCTGTGCTGGCCAAATGCTGACAGAAAATGCTTCTAATGGAGAAACCAGTAACAAACCATTCAGTACAGCGACCTCTTCACGATTAGTCTGTGAACAGATAGCCACTTGAAAAGTATAACTACCCGCTTTTAAGGTGCGCATCTTAGGCGAACCCTCTTCAGGCAAAATAAAGGTAATTGGCAAAGAAGTACGCGCACCCGGCGTTAACGTGGCAGATGTTTGCGCCAACTCAGCTGTGCCCGCTGGCAGCCCCAACACGGTCACTAAATAAACATCTGCAGCCAAGGCTTGATTAAACAATTCCACCTGCAGCACAGTTTCTTGACCTGGAGATAAGGAAATAGTGGCGGGATAGAGTGCCGCACTAAATAACCCTTTTGTGCTTTGCACATCATTGCCGCCTTGTGGCAGCTGAAACAACTCTGTTTTTGGAGCAGGGGGTAATTCTTGCTCTGGAATTTGTGGGGATTGTTCATCAGGCTCAACTTCATACCAGCGCAAAAAATAAGAGCCAATAATGAGGGTTTCGTCCCGCTGCCATGTGACAGGTTCATTCGGTGTTAATTTACGGCCGTTACAAAAACTTCCTGCACGGCTGCCCAAATCTTCTACCGCCCATCCTGTTTCGCTTTGCACTAGGCGCAGATGTTGTCGTGACACATCCAAGGCGTCGAGGACAATATCATTTTTGTCCGAACGCCCGATAAAGATGACGCGTTTATCGAGGCGCACGCGTTTGGGGGCACTCCCTCGCCGTGAAATGAATAGATATTCATTGACAGAGGGCACAACAGACACTTCTGTGGGCATGGTGTCTAACAACGTTGATCCCGACGATGGTGTTGGCTGCTGTGACATATTCAACTCTGGTTTGGCAACAACGGCCGTATCCGTCGTCCCGTTTTCATTTGCAGGTGTTTGTCTATTTGTATTCATATGCGGACCTGTATTTAAACGTGTAGGTCGTACCGGTGTATTCTCTTCAACAACCAAAGC
>JBNKHS010000183.1:0-8407 GCA_050290485.1 Promineifilaceae bacterium (SeqCode)
TCATTCGCCTCGCCTATTACGAAGATCCATCCTACGTGCCTTTGCTGCGCCGCGCCTATGAACTGTGGGCCGAAATCGAGGATTTGTCAGGTGAAAAACTTTTTTACAAAACAGGCTCCCTCGATATTGGCACGGCCGATTCTCAAGTGTTTACTGGCTCTTTGGCTTCCTGCCTGGAACATCATTTACCGCATGAACAGTTTACAGGTGCAGAATTAAACGGCCGTTTTCCTGGCTATCAAGTTCCAGCAGATTATCATGCGCTGTACCAGCCTGATGGGGGCTTCCTCATCCCTGAAAAAGCAACAGTCGCCTTTGTACAAGCAGCACATCAACATGGAGCCATTATCCACGCCCGCGAGAAAGTGTTAAGTTGGGAACCGTTCCACGAAGGGGTGCAGGTCAAAACGGATCGCGGTCAATACACAGCTGATGCCTTGGTCTTCACTGCTGGCGCATGGAATGGCGCTTTGTTGCCAGAATTACAAGGATTAGCTGTTCCCGAACGACAAGTTTTGGCCTGGTTGCAACCGCTGCAACCCGCCCTCTTTACACCAGAAACATTTCCCGTTTTCAATATGCAAGTTGAGGAAGAACGGTATTATGGCTTTCCTATCTTTGGTGTGCCTGGCTTCAAGTTTGGCAAATATCGCCATCTCTATGAAGAAGGTACGCCGGAATCATTCGCTTGGGAACCAAATGCAGAAGACGAAGCGTTATTGCGTGCATTTGCAGCCACCATGTTCCCACAAGGCAATGGCCCCACCATGAGCTTAAAAACCTGCATGTTCACCAACTCGCCCGATGATCACTTTATCATTGATCTGCATCCAACGTATCCACAAGTCTCATTTGCTGCTGGATTTTCTGGCCATGGCTACAAATTTGCCGCAGTGATTGGTGAAATTATGGCCGAGTTAGCCACAACACAACAAACCAAGCATAACATCGATTTGTTTCGGCTCAATCGCTTCAGTTGATCTAATTATCACGTCGTTAACGATAACGGAAAGAGCAAAGTCTTATCCTCATCATCTTTAATGGAGTGAGCTAACTTCTGGTTTTTGCAAGAACGTGGTGATTTTATTTTATGTTTCCCTACTAAAAACCATCGTTTTGACAAAATTGACACTGTAAATGGGGTGTGTTACACTCGTTTTGTTAACGTTAACGAAAAGATTTTCCCTATACGCGCATATCATAAATGGGTGACCTGAAAAGAAGATGCTCTCTTTAGAAGAAGCAGAAAAACAGAGCCACGCTTTATTCCTCAACATATTTTCTAGCCTGATAGGGCTAAATGTCAATGAGATTATCTATGATATGTTGGCATAACATCTTTGTGAAAACGCACAATAAAATGAGTCAAGCAAAATAGGGGTTACGGCCGTTAACAAACTGATCGACATCCTTGTTGATCACGCCGCAGAAAACGGCCGTTCACCATCCTTTTGCTCAAACCAGTCATCATTGCGCAAAAACACAAAATAGAGAAAAGGGACAAATATCTAGGCAAGCTGGTCAAACATCGTTTTTGACTAGATGACAGGAGAGGAGACATGTCGTACAAAGTTTTCCTTGTCGAAGATGAGATTGTTGCCCGCGAAGGCATCCGCGACAATGTAGACTGGACGTCGGCTGGCTTTGGTTTTTGTGGCGAAGCCCCAGATGGTGAACTTGCCCTACCCCTTATCGAGAAAACCCAACCCGATGTAATCATTACCGACATAAAAATGCCTTTTATGGATGGCTTGCAATTGAGCAAGATTGTTCATGAGCAAATGCCTTGGGTAAAGATCATCATTCTCAGTGGTCACGATGAGTTTGAATATGCGCAGTCAGCAATCAAATTAGGTGTCACTGAATATTTGCTCAAACCGATCAACGCTGAAGAAATCCATAACGTGCTGCAATCCGTAGCCACCGAACTCGATCAGGAAAGCGAAAAAAGAGAAAATCTCAAACAACTGCAAAGTCAAATCAAAGATATTCTTACCCTGCAAAAGGAACGGTTACTGCTGCAATTGGTCGTTGGTGGTGTTTCTTCCACTGAAGCCATTGAACAATGCCGAAAAATCGGCTTAGATATTATTGCCCCACAATACCTTGTAATCCTGATCAAAGTCCATCTATGTTCCGATAACGGGAATGTGGATTTTGCCAAATATCATCAAATTCAGCAGGTAGTCGGAGAGCTGATCGATATGCATCCCGGTGCCTTTTTTACACAAAAAAGTGTGGAAGAGTTGCTGCTGATCATGAATGGGGATAACGCGGAAGAACTCAAACAAGATGGTCTCTTTTTAGCCAATTTGATCCAACAGGATATTGAAGATGGAATGGGGTGTCAGGTATCGGTGGGGGTTGGCAATGTACAGCAGCGGCTAACCGACATTTATCTCTCATTTGCGGAAGCATTAACGGCCGTAAATCCAGCCAACCAATCACCACCCCAAAATGAGCTCGATCTGTACAACCTGGCTGATATGTTGGAACTCGATCAAACCGCCGTAGAACAATTCCTCAAAAGTGGCCTAATGGTTGAATTTGACAGATTCTTTACGGAACAGTTGCTTCCGGTTAGCCAAATTGCCCTCACTTCCGATTTGATCAAACATTATTTCTTTGTCGATGTCATTTTAACGGCCGTACAATTTGTCACAGATTTGGATGGAGATGCCAGCGCAATCATTCCCGTCATGGACAACATGGAAACCTTTTTGGTAAACATCAAAACCCTCACGCAAATAAAGGAGTCACTGAGAGACCTCTTTGCTGCTACCCTATCTTTCAGAAACAATCAGGCACAATACGAGAAGGCAAAACTCATCTTTGAGGCTAAAGATTTCATTGATGCTCATTTCACAGACCCCAACTTGCTGCTCAATGAAGTCGCAGCCATGGTCAATCTCAGCCCTAGTCATTTCAGTGTTGTTTTTGGTCGTGAAACGGGTGAGTCCTTCAAAGATTATCTGACAAGAGTTCGCATTGAGCGGGCCAAAGAGCTGCTGCGCACCACCAACATGAAATGCTCCGAAGTGGCCTACCAAAGCGGCTATAATGATCCCCACTATTTCAGCTATGTTTTCCGCAAAAATACAGGTCTTCCTCCACAACAATATCGCCAATTGCCCCAGACCTAACATGGTCACAAACGATTTGTCCTTCCCGTTTATGGGGGAATGCAAATTCGATGATGCCTGCTATTTTCGTGGGCATCATACTACCCGCTGGGCGGCATACACGCCCCACCCTTCCAGCAAATTTCAGGAGAGGCAGCCATGATGAATACCGAATTAATTGCCAGCGACCCAACTCCCCGCTATATGGAAAAGTTTATAACCCTCTTTGCCAACATCCGCTTTTCGCTGCGTACCAAAATCTTGCTCTCTTTCTTTACTGTCATTCTATTATTGTCGGCGATGAACATCCTGATGATGATGGAGGTTTTACGCTTCAATCGCCAATACGATGCGATCATTACCAACATCACCACGGCAAACAGCATCAACGGCTACATCAAGCCCTCCATTGATGCCGAGATGTGGAGTGTTGTCTCTGGTAAAACAGAATTTGATCAGGGCGCACAATATGAAATCATTGAACAGGTCAATACTCAAATTGAGTCAATGATGGCCAATACAGAGTCAGATAAATCACGCATCAAATTGGAAGTCATTCTGAGAACAATGAACACCTTAACCCATTACGTCGATAAAATGGGCCAACAAATTGAAGCCGGCAGTCGTGTCGCCGAAAATGAACAAGTATTAGAGGATATTCGCGGTGTGTCCGCAGTTGTCGAGGAAAGCGTACAAGATTATATGTTGTTTGAGGTCAATCAGGCAGAACAACAATACCTGGAGAATCAAGAACGCTTCACCCAACTGTTAATCCTATACATGATTTTGCTGCCAGGGGTGATCGGCTTTTCGGTACTTGCAGCATGGATTATCTCTGCCAGCATTTACATTCCCATCAAAAAATTGCATAACGTAACGACAACCATCACCGGAGAGGATTTGCAAGCATTGGTCACCACCCACAATGTCGATGAAATTACAGAGTTGGGCATTAGCTTCAACATTATGATTGGACGCATTCGGGAATTATTAAACGCTAAAATCAAAGAACAGGAAAATCTGAAAAAAGCAGAACTAAAAGCGCTACAAGCTCAAATTAACCCCCACTTTTTATATAACACATTGGACACTATTGTTTGGCTGGCGGAGTCCAATAAGTCGGGTCAGGTCATTGAAATTGTCAAAGCGTTATCCAGCTTCTTTAGAATTGCTTTAAGCAAAGGCAAGGATTGGATTTCGCTGCAACAAGAAATTGAGCATGTAAGCAGTTATCTCACCATTCAAAGAATGCGTTATCGTGATATTCTGGATTATCGGATTGAAGTGGAGGAAGACCTGCTAGACAGCACCATTTTGAAACTCACGCTGCAACCCTTGGTTGAAAATGCGTTGTACCATGGCATCAAAACCAAAAGAAATGGGGGAACAATTGTTGTGCAAGCAAAACGGGTCAGCGAGGATCAAATGTCCCTCGTTGTACAGGATGATGGGGTTGGTTTCACGCCTTATAAATTGGCACAAATTCAAGAGCTGCTCGCCCAAGGTTCGGATGAAATTTCAATGGATGAAGAAGGAGGATTTGGTTTGGCAAATGTCAACAAACGCATTCAACTATATTATGGCCATGCCTATGGGTTGTCTATTGAAAGCCATTATCGCGGCGGGACACAAGTGTCTGTAACGATGCCCCAACAAGGGCCATCTCAGCGACAGAGGAAATAAAAGCCATGAAAAGATATCTACTTTGGTCAGGGGGAATGTTCTTTGTTTTTTTCTTAGTGGCGTGTCAATCAAATTCAGGTGTGGAAACGGCCGTTTCCACCGCACCAGTATCCTCAGAAAATAGCACAATTACTTACGAAGAGCTCGTTGTTGGCTACTCCCAAATTGGCGCCGAAAGCGAATGGCGCACAGGCAACACCGCCTCCATCAAAGAAGCAGCAGATGAATTAGGCGTTGAGCTGATCTTTGCCGATGGTCAACAAAAACAAGAGAATCAAATTAAGGCCATACGCACCTTTATTGCCCAACAAGTCGATATTATTGGCGTATCCCCTGTTGTGGAAACCGGCTGGGAATCTGTTTTCCAAGAAGCCAAAGATGCGGGCATTCCCATCATTTTGGTCGATCGGCAGGCCGATGTTGACGAGGATTTATACACTGCCTATTTAGGCTCAGATTTTGTAGAAGAAGGGCGCAATGCCGCCAATGTCATGATCGATTTGCTTGAAGGCAAAGGCCACATCGTTGAGCTAGTGGGAACAGTTGGATCAGCTCCCGCATTAGACCGTTATGCAGGATTTCGGCAAGTTATCGCAGAGTATCCAGAAATGAAAATTATCGCCTCTGAATCTGGTGACTTTACCCGCGCCAAAGGGGAAGAAGTGATGGGCGATTTCTTACAATTGTATGGTGATGATATTGACGCCGTCTACGCCCACAATGATGACATGGCGATTGGAGCGATTCGTGCCATTGAAGCATATGGGCTTAAGCCGGGCGAGGATATTAAGATTGTGTCGATTGATGCCATTCGCGATGCATTTCAAGCGATGATTGACGGGAAATTGAATGCTACGGTGGAATGCAATCCACTGTTGGGGCCGCAATTTTTTGACCTTGCCTTGAAGGTGGTAAATGGTGAGACTGTGCCCAAATGGATTCCCTCGGAAGAAAGCATCTTTTTCCCAGAAGATGCGGCTGAATTATTGCCTTCTAGAAAATATTAATGCCTTACAGATTATAAAGAAAAGTAGAGGCGGATTGGCAATCCGCCCTATCAAAGATTTCGCAGATGGAGTATATTTTTATCTTAGCAACCTTGTAATCTTCGATTAAATCCCCTGTCATTCTAGCTTGCCAAGATTGGGCCGTATCTAAAAAAATCCAACTTCTATCTAAAAAAATCCAACCCTCCTATATAGAGGGTTTTTCTTTGCCTTCATATCAAACTCTTTTCATAACAAAACCCTAAATAATCCCATTGAGTGTTACCCCCTTCCCTAATAAGATCAACATATTCACCGTCTCATCTATCCCGGGCAGAATGAGACCATTATTCAATTCCACTATCGAAAAGAAGGAGAACGATTTCATGAAAAAGCTCAGTTTACTGCTTATTGTCCTAGTCGCATTTTTCTTATTAGCCGGATGTAGTTCTGCAGGTTCAGAAGAGGCTGCTTCGGATGAAGCCAAAACTTTTGAAACTTTGAATGTAGGTTATGCTCAAATCGGCGCCGAAAGTGAATGGCGCACCGCGAACACAGCTTCCATCAAGGAAACCGCCGAAGAACTCGGTGTTGCATTAAAATTCTCAGACGCCCAACAAAAACAAGAAAATCAGATTGCTGCTATTCGCTCCTATATTGCTGAAGGTGTAGACGTCATTGGTTTCTCCCCTGTTGTAGAAACTGGGTGGGAAACTGTTTTACAAGAAGCCAAAGACGCTGGCATTCCCGTCATCATGGTTGACCGTCGTGCAGATGTTCCCCGTGAGCTTTACGCCACCTATCTTGGCTCAGATTTTATAGAAGAAGGACGCAAAGCAGGCAATGAAATGAATAAATTGTTACCCGAAGGCGGTAAGATTGTTGAGTTAGTCGGTACAGTTGGTTCTGCACCTGCAAATGACCGCTATAGTGGCTTCCGTGAAACGATGGCTGAAAATCTTGAAATTATCGACTCTCAATCTGGTGACTTCACTCGCGCCAAGGGGAAAGAAGTGATGGAAGCCTTCCTCAAGAATTACGGCGATGAAATCGTTGGTTTGTATGCCCACAATGATGATATGGCGATTGGGGCCATCCAAGCCATTGAAGAGTATGGTTTGAAACCCGGCGAAGATATTAAGATCGTTTCCATTGATGCCGTACGGGGTGCGTTTGAAGCTATGATTGATGGCAAATTAAACGTGACGGTCGAATGTAATCCGCTGCTTGGTCCGCAATTCTATGACTTAGCTTTACGCGCCGTCAACGGCGAAGAACTTCCTGAATGGGTGCCTTCAGAAGAAAGCGTTTACTTCCCAGATGATGCCGAAGAACTCTTGCCTGAACGAAAATATTAAAGGATTGAGATTGACAACATTCGTTCCTAAGTTCATCAGTTAGTTCATCCATGTGAGGAGCGGCGTGAATCATGTCGCTCCTCATTCTCAATGTCAGAAGGAAATTCAGATGCCAGAATCAAATAACCATCTTCTGTCAATGCAAGGTATCAGCAAAGCATTTCCCGGTGTTCAGGCCTTGGAAAATGTTGACTTTAATTTAAGACGAGGAGAAATTCATGCCATAGTCGGAGAAAACGGCGCTGGAAAATCTACCCTTGTTAAGATTATCACGGGTGTTGAGCGTTATGATAACGGCCGTATTGAGCTAGAAAGCACACCCATTCAGGCCAAATCTCCCCAACACGCCCAAGAATTAGGAATCAGCACCGTCTACCAAGAAATCAACCTCTGCGCAAACCTGTCCGTGGCTGAAAACATTCTCCTTGGCCGCGAACCACGTAAGTTAGGTCGCATTGATTGGCGCGGCATGCAAAACAGAGCCAGACAAATCTTACAACGGCTAAACATTGACATCGATGTCACCAAAACCTTAGGCGATTACACCATTGCCATTCAACAAATGGTAGCCATTGCCCGTGCCCTTGAAATATCATCTGCCAAAATTCTCATCCTCGATGAACCGACGTCTAGTTTAGACAGTCATGAAACCGAGCAGCTCTTTCAAGTCATGCGCAAGCTCAAAAGTGAAGGGTTGGGTATCATCTTTATTACCCACTTTATCGACCAGATCTATGAAGTGACCGATAGAATTACCATTCTACGCAACGGGAAATTGGTCGGCACCCATGATACCGCAACCTTGCCGCGCATCGATTTGATTAGCCAAATGATTGGTCGCGTCATGGGAGACTTCAACGATATGGTGCAAATTAAACTTACTAGCGACAAGCAGCACCAAGGCGCACCATTGCTCCAAGCTAAAGGACTGGGGCGAGTCGGTTCAATCGCTCCCTTTGACCTTGAACTTTACGCTGGCGAAGTTGTTGGTCTGGCTGGTCTGCTTGGATCAGGTCGCACCGAAACAGCCCAACTTCTATTTGGTGTGGACAAGCCAGACAGCGGCACCCTCGCCTTTGCTGGCAAAGAGATCAAAGATTTTTCACCAGCAGATTCAATCACCAATGGCATCGCTTTCTGCCCTGAAGATCGCAAAGCAGATGGCGTTGTAGACGAATTAACCATTAGAGAAAATATTATTCTTGCGGTTCAATCCAACAAAGGCTGGGCCAAACGGCTGAGCAAACAACAACAATAC